>CAYLPW010000253.1:0-6707 GCA_964385665.1 uncultured Saprospiraceae bacterium | reverse complement strand
ATGGAACAAGCCGTGTACTATGCGCAACAAATTGCCGCCTCGAAATTGCGCTTCAACCTCAAAATTTCCAAAATGGGAGGTTTGTTGAATACGGCAGCTATTCACGCTTTTGCTACTCAACATGGCATTCTGTGCCAATTGGGCTGCAATGTAGGTGAGACTGCCATATTGAGCGCAGCGGGGCGGTTGTTTGCCCAACATCATTCCCTCATCGCTTTGGAAGGTGCTTATGCCCCTTTTTTCATGGAAGATGATATTGGAGAAACAGCTATTTCCTTTGGAGTGCAAGGAATTGGAAAACCCTTGACTAGCAATGGCTTAGGCATCAAAATCAATCGACAAAAACTAAAAAAATACAGCGGAAGTATCAACGCTTTTCATGTGATAGAAAATCGTCTTTCGGCTCAATACTAATTTCCAAAAACGCATAAGTAGGTTGACAAAGTTAGTTGACGATCGTGAGTGCTTTACTTGAAGGTAAAGCACTCACCTTCAACACATAGCTCATGTCTTCTACTTATCTCAAAATCTAAAACAATGAAAACGAGCAAATTAAAATCCGTACTTGTTAAGAAGTTTGGCATACAAATCAATGAATTTGATGCGGCTCAACTATTCCATAAGTACGAGTCTACGGGTTTCATATATCCCTCTAAAAAGCGTTTGTTAGCTCCCTATTTTTTGACTATTCAGCAAAATTGGGAACAAATGCTTCGCCAGCAAAATAACTTACTTTGGATACTCAATACGCCTGAAGCGCAGGAGCATTTTGCATCTATTACGTTTTGGAAACAAAGCAATCACGGGCTTTTTGCTCAACATCTTGTTTCCACAGGAAAACCAACACTTTCCTTAAAAGTAATGTTAGCGGCTCAATACGCGACAGAAGTTTGTTCCGAAAAAAACGAGATCAACTCCAGCCAAAATTGGTTTCGCCCGAGTAACCGCTACGCCTATCGCATCTTTGCTTCGATGTTTGATGAATTGGGTGACCAGAAAGCTTTTCTGCGCGAATATCAGTATCTACATCTGCCTCTACCTGCTATTCCAGCAACTCATAATGAGCAGTTAGTAGTAGAACAAATTACGGGGATCGACCAGCCATTTATTGAGTTTGTCAAAAAGGAACAGGGGCAGGTATTTGTGACCGCAGAAGAACTCGATCAGGAGGATATTGAACTGGCAGAACTTGGTGAAAAATATCAGGCGCAAGGGCTATATCGAAGTAGAAGAGTTTATGTGATCAAAGATCCAAAAACACAAGAAATCCTAGCCTGTCTCATCGCCAATCGTGCGCCTTTGGGTATCAATTTTAGCTTCTTGGAGAATAGAGCTTACTACATTCTAAAGAAAGAATTAAGTGCTGAAACTAGAGTAGCCGTTTTACGCGCTATAAACCAAATCGCCAAGACGTGCTATACCAACTTTGAGCTGCAAGCGATTCCCATTGTGACCGATAAACTATCTTCGGAACTCCTCCAATCACAAGGAGCAATTTTCCAGCGCACTTATATACAGAGCATTTGGCTACGTGCCGGCTTCTTGCAGTGGTACGATCACATCTATTCCTTTTTGCGAAAATTAGAAACTCGCGAGTTGGCACAAAAAATAGTCCAACAACGGCTAGCAAAACAGCAAGCGAAAACAACAGGTGCAGCCGCTTAGAATTCTTTCAACCTACTCAAAAATGAAAACGATGAAGAAGCAAAATAATGCAAACGACTTGGACTTAACTATCGATCCAAAAGTCCTCCAACCCCTCTTCGCCACCAATGCGTATCGCCATGCCTTTGCCATGTTACTCAACTGGGTCATCATCTTTGCAACGATCTACTGTTGTATTCAATTTCTCAATCCTTTTTCCTATTTGCTAGCAGTCATCATTATTGGTGCCAGAATGCATGCACTGGCTATTTTGATGCACGATGCGACTCATTTTAGTTTCTTAAAAAAGCAAAAGTGGAACGACTTGATTACGGATATTTTTATCACGTATCCTGTTTTCACCAGCATCGCCACCTACCGCCAAAACCACTTGCGCCATCATCGACATTTGAATTCAGAAAACGATCCAGATTGGGTCGCCAAATTGACGAAACGCGAGTTCACTTTCCCGAAAACGAAGCGTGAATTCTTGATGACCGTTTTTTCGTATTTGCTACTTTTTCAAGGAGCAATGGATGCGTATTGGTTTCTGAAAAGATTCAGTGGCGGTAAAAAAGAAAAAGGACAAAAAGCAAGAAAAGACTATGCTCGTCTACTATTTTTTGTCTTGCTTTTCACGACCTTAACCTTTACTGGCACGTGGACATATTACTTGATCTTTTGGGTCGTTCCCTATCTTTCTACCTTCTTTATGTTTCAATATATCCGCAGCGTTGCCGAACATTTTGGAGAACTAGCCTACGATCATTTGCTGACCTCAACTCGAACTGTAAAACCGACTTTGATCGAACAGTTTTTCATTGCGCCACACCAAGTTGGTTACCATTTGGAGCATCATTTGTATCCTGGAGTTCCCTTCTATCATTTGCCGAAACTGCATGATTTATTGATGCAACAGGCTGAATATGAGGACAAGGCGCACATTACGCAAGGGTATGTAAGTGGATTGTTGAATGAGTTGGGCAAGGAGACTAAGCTGGCGTAGTGGGTAACTGCGACGCCAATAATTGTATGCGTATTTATCATAGAGCATAGTGAATGTGCAGGATCTAATTTGCTTTTTTTGAAAATTAGATCACACTCTTATCAGCTCATCCGACACGCTCGGATGAGCTTTTTTTGATGAAATAAAAGGTATTACTCTATTATCCTTATATTTGAGAAAGCAAGAGGCGAAACACACACACATGAAAACAAACTGCCGACTACTTCTTTCTTATATGTGCTGCCTTTTTCTCTTTTTGTCCAAAACACTAGCACAAGTTCTGCCAGCAGCCGATAAT
The DNA here is from genome assembly GCA_964385665.1 of uncultured Saprospiraceae bacterium. Taxonomy (GTDB): domain Bacteria; phylum Bacteroidota; class Bacteroidia; order Chitinophagales; family Saprospiraceae; genus JAAUTG01. Next base: position 3,759 of record CAYLPW010000253.1, on the reverse strand, counting down.
ATCAGTATTTTCGATGGTACAGGTCCACTTCATTTCTATAGTAATCTCTACTACTATGAAGATAGCCTGAGCAGGGACATCAGTGCTATTGGAGACAGTAGCTTCCAAGAAAATTTCAAAAAATGGGATGCCAAACAGGACTTGAAGACAGGCAAAACTTATTGGTTTAGCATCCGCCTAAAAAATGAGTACAAGCCTGAAGAGCGACTAGATCGCTTCTTTTTGGAAGCAGGTGTTTTCTCCAAAACGATTGAGATATATTGGTTTGATCCAGAGCAGCAGCAACTACTCAGCAAGCACATTGGGGAAAACTATGAAGCGAACTCAGCTTTCACTTTAGAGTGGTGGTTTTTTAGTGGACTCATTAAAGAAATTCCCATTCCGAAGCAGCAAGATTTGAACTTGTATTTAAAGGTAGTACCTGCATTGGATTGGTCGTTTGGAGAGCATGGCGAAGCCTTTATTTTGACTAACCTAGAGCATATCAAACAAAACAACTTTCAGCTGGGCTACAAGATCATTCTCTATGCCGGTTTCATGATCATGATGATTGTGTATAGTTTGGGTTTGTATTTCATCATTCGAGAATCAGCGTATCTGTACTATGCTTTATTTGCGCTGAGTGTCTTAGCTTACAATGCGTCCATTTTTCGATTGACGCATTTTTTGACACCTCATCTTTTTCCCGAACAAGCCGAATATGAGTTACTATTCCGGCTATTTATTTATGTCGGTTTTTTCAGTTTCCTCTACTTCTGTAAAGACTACTTGGAGTTAAAAAAATACCTGCCGCGCTGGCATCGTATCTTTCAAGGCTTTGGCATTTTTGCGCTCCTTTTTCTAGGATTTGAACTGACGATGATCTTGACGTCTGATCGGTTTCCTTGGGATTGGAGTTCGGACTATATTCGTCGCTTGCCGTATATCGCTATTCCATTTGTGTTGCTCATTGCTGCCTTTATCATTCCAGCCTTAAAATTGCCGTTCAAGAAAAAATACTTTCTTCTGGCAGGTATCGCAAGTCTCTGTATTAGTGCTACTTATGTACTCATCACCACTATCGTCAACAATGGCATCAGTGCTAATGCGTTCTTTTTACTATTGGTCGGCTCTGCTGTAGAATTGATCTTTTTTGCGCTGGGTTTGGCGTATCGCATCAAAGAAAATGAAGTCAAAAAACGAGAAGCATTTACACAATTACAAGCCATTGAAAGTGAAAAGCGATTCAGTGAATTGGAGCAACAACGTCTGAAAGAAATGGACGATCTTAAAACGCAGCTTTACACCAATATCACCCACGAATTCCGTACCCCTTTGACCATCATTATGGGCATCAGTGACACCATCAAAGGGCATTTGGAAGAAAAAGGACTCATCAAACGCAATAGCCAAAACCTACTGCAACTCATCAACCAACTACTCGACTTGTCCAAACTAGAAGTAGGTGAACTGAAAGTCAATTACATCCAAACAGACATCATTCCTTTCCTCAACTACTTGACAGATTCGTTCATCTCTATGGCGAGAGATAAGGAGGTCAATCTGGCATTTTACAGCGAAGCGGATCAATTAGTGATGGATTTTGATGAACAAAAGATACAGCACATCATCTACAATCTACTCTCCAATGCCATCAAATTTACGTCTTTTGGCGGGCGTGTCGTTTTTCATGTAAAAGCAGAAGATGAGCAGCTCATTCTAAAAGTGAAAGACAACGGCAAAGGTATAGCTGAAGCACATTTACCGCATATTTTCAATCGCTTTTATCAAGCAGATAGTGAGCTATCAAGAGCATACGAAGGGACTGGTATCGGGTTGGCGTTGACCAAAGATTTGGTGGAGTTGATGGGCGGTGAAATTCAGGTCAAAAGTCAATGGGACAAAGGCACGGAGTTCACGATTCAGTTACCGATTCGTCACGAAGCACCAATGACAGCTATTCAAGCATTGGAAGAAGCTATGCACCAACAATTTGCACCTGCAATGGAAGAGAATTCGAGTGATACAGCAGCAAATCTTCCAATTGATCCAGATAAAGCCAGCCTATTAGTCATCGAAGACAATCGCGACATCACCAACTACTTGAAGCTCATTCTCAAAGACAGTTACAACATTTACAATGCTATAGACGGGAATGTCGGTTTTCAGTTGGCGACCGAACAACTACCCGACATCATCATTAGCGATGTGATGCTACCACATAAAAATGGGTATGAACTTTGCGCCGAACTCAAAAAAGATCGTCGCACCAGTCACATCCCGATCATCTTACTCACGGGACTTTCGGATGAAAAAGATCGCTTAGCAGGTCTGAATTCTGGTGCAGATGCTTTTCTGACCAAGCCATTCAACAAAGAAGAGTTAATCATTCGTTTGGAGAATTTGGTGAATATACGAAAGGAACTACAAGAACGATTTGCGACTCAAGTCGTCGATACTTCAGAAGTGCCCAATACCCATCCGGATGACTTAGAAAACACTTTCCTTATACAACTCAAAGCGGTCATTAATGAAAAGATGAATCGCAGCAATTTCCAAATCGCCGACCTTACCGAAGGCATGAACATGAGCCAAGTTCAAGTCTATCGAAAACTCAAAGCCTTGACTGGACGCACCCCTTCTCAATTCGTCCGTGCTGTGCGTTTGCAAAAAGCAAAAAACTTGCTCCTGAACAGTGAGTTAAGTATTGCTGAAGTTGCTTATGATGTCGGCTTTGCTGATCCCAGTTACTTTTCAAGAACGTTTCAACAGGAGTTTGGGACTTCGCCGAGGGATTTTCGGAATTAAGGATAACGACCTATTTTCATCAATAACCTACGTTGGATTAGACGCTCTGCTTCATTTAATTTGAGCAACTTGATAGTAGCCTCTGCAATTCTAGTCTGAGCAATTATTTCACCTTCTTCTACTCTAAAATGATCAAACCAAACTTGTAATCTAGGATGATAGAGAGGGACGATGTCTTGATAGTTTTCCAAAAACGTTGTCAGATCTGTCCCTTTATTTTGATTGCAATGTGGACAAGCCAGTGCCAAATTCGCTATCTCATTGCCTCCTCCATGTTTGAGGCTGATGATGTGCTCTACTTGAAATGGTAGGAAGGAATCTTCTTCATGTACTTTACAATATTCACACCTAAAACTTGCTCTTTCAGCAACTTTTACTCGAATTTCTTTTGAAATATAACGACTCATGCTTCAAAGAGTAAGACCTTAGCTCTAGCTTTAGCTAGATTAATCAATAAGTCCAATGCTAAATAACGCTCTAACTCAACACGCTCTTCAGCAGTAATGGATTGATCCTTCTTTTTATAAATCAACTCCTCTACTCGCTCACCCATCTTTTGGGGGGCAGTTAGTGCAACTACCTTGTCAGGAGAGATCAAAGCCAAGCTATCTGCAATCTGTTCAAAAGCTTCTACTGTTGTCATTAGACGATTTATTTTACTTGAAAACAGAGAAAAAGTCCAATTAGTTGTATTGATTAGCCACATCGATCATCCTATCAATATCAATAAGTTAATTGACTCATTATCAGCAAATTAGCACTTATTTTGCAAGCAATTTGTTAAATAAATCCTAGGAAAAGTTAGCTTAAAGTCAGAAAAATCCTAGTTTTTGAAAGATAGTTGAATGAGTGTATCAAGCAGTTGCCCACATCTTTGAGGTGTTGAAATAATTGAATAACAACATCACTACTTAACTATGAAAACATCAACATTAATCATCGTCGCTTTTATGCTAGTAACTCCCTTTTTTA
>CAYLPW010000252.1:0-6733 GCA_964385665.1 uncultured Saprospiraceae bacterium | reverse complement strand
TACCGAATAATCGACACATCCCCTTTCTTCGCAAACGTCTCGCCATTGAAGCAATTCACTTCCAGATAGTAGCCAAATACATCGGAAGATAAGGCTTTTCCTTGAAACATGCCATCCCAACCCATGCCTTGATCGGTCGTCTCAAATACCTTTTGCCCCCAACGATTGTAGACCGCGAAGTATAGTTCGTCAATTGGATTTCCCCGAACGAAGAGCAGGTCATTCTCGCCATCCCCATTGGGTGTAAAAGCATTCGGAACAAAAATAAAGGGTTCGTCACAGATGCCTTGATTGACGACCACTTCGACGGAGCGCGAACTGGTGCATGTGCCTTGATTGATCTGTACGGTGTAAGTGGTTGTTCTGGTCGGCATCGCTACTGGATTTTGAATAGTGGGGTCGTTCAACCCATCCGCAGGTGTCCAGCTATAGTCAAAGCTATCATCTAGATTCGTTACGTTAAGCTGAGACGCGCCGCCTACGCTAATCGTATCTGGATTGGCGGTAGCAACGATGTCGGGATGCTCTAAATCAATAATCTGAATCAAAGTTTCTACACTATCTATGCAGCCAAATATACTTTCTGCTACACCACGTACAAGGACGTTTTCTTCTACGCGTACAATCGGCGTGGCAGAGTTGATGGCGTCGACTAAAATAGCATCAGGTGTCCAAGTGAATGTCAAGTTTTGCTCTGCACCGATATTCGTAGCGTTCAGTTCAAAATTCTCACCAAAACAACCAAAACTAGTATCTGGAATTTCGAGTATCACAGGCAAAACTTGCACAGGCACTAAGTTGGTGCGTCGGCAGCCAAAGGTATCCACAGCTTGTACGTAGTAGTTCTGGAGTTCTTCTTCGGCGAAAATTATCAATGTGCTGTCTGTACTCAATGTATCAGAAAAAGTAACTTCACTCGACCAAACGAGATCGACTGTTGTGGTCGCTTCCGCTTCCAGTAGTACATCGTCAGGCATACAAAGCACGGTTGCATCTGCCGTCAGTAGTTCAAAATCTGGGAATACCTCCACTTCCACGGTGCGCTCCGTTCGGCATGCACCTGCGCCTTCACCATTCGTGACAGTCACCTGATAAGTCATTGCGCCACCAATTGTGATCTCCGGATTGCCACTCGTGGGGTCACTTAGTCCCATTGCTGGCGACCAAGTGTAGGTGAAGTTTGGATTGAAATTGGGGTTGATGGTGCTGGCGAAATTCTCACAGACATTCGCTAGAGGGGGTAGCATTACATTAAAGTCACGAATTTTGATAATCAATGAATCTTGTTCCACACATCCAAATTGATTAGTGGCAATGTAATTCAAGATCGTAATTGTATCTGCAAAACCATTGAAGGTTGGACGCAGCGTACTATCGCCCATCGTGATGTGTTCATTTGGGAAATAAAAGATACTAATGCTATCCTGTGGTCGTCCATTTTCTAGCTCAATTAGCACCGTTTGTCCTTGACAAGTCGTGATCGTATCACCAATGGGTTTGATGATGTCAATCCCGTTTTCATTGATGATCTGTAAGGTGTCTATACCAGTACAACCACCGACGGTATCCACTGCTTCGACGATATAAAAACCACTATAATCAGCAGGCACAAGTACAGAATTGCCCATTACTGCATTCCCGTCTTGATCCGTCCAAGTTGCCGTTCCTTGCAAGCCTTCAGGTAGGGTCAATAGCGTCTCTTGCTCACAATTATTCAACACATCAGGAAACCCTAAATCTAAGCCATCGCTCACTTCTATCGTAAATGCTTCTTGCAGGGTACAATTCGGGCGGGCTGGGTCAAAAATCGTGACGATGTACGAGGTCGTTTCAGTCGGATTTGCCATTGGACTCGGTACGTCTGTGGCACTCAGTCCTGTATTGGGTGCCCAGTTATAAACTAGATTAGGATTGCCGCCACGATTTAACTCAAGTGTAGAGCCTTCGCAGAGTGAAATGACACTTTCTACATTCAAGTCCAATACATTGACTTGCACTGTATCTGTTCTCATCAGTACACAGCCGTCACCACGTTCCACCGTCAAATCCACTATCAGTTCTTGTGTTTCTGTAAAAGTGCGTACAGGTCGAACTTCATTGCTTGTCGTTCCATCACTAAAGCTCCAAGTATAATCGAGTCCAGTTGTATCTAAAGACAAATTTTCGAACGCCAAGACTGTAAATTCCGATACACAACTATCGGCTACTGCTTCAAAGTCAGCAGAGATCGTCGACGGGCTGACAGTAAAGGTTTGACAAATGGTATCTGCGCACGACAGATTGGCGTAGTCTAAAGTCAAGCAAGCCGTTACTTCCCCAAATTCCATATACGTAAAGGAGATGCTATCGCCTACAAAATTGGCATTCGTAGAGTCACCGACTAGCCACCGATAGCGATAGCCCAAGTCATTCAAACTTTCGTTGACGAATAGCACAGAAGCTCCGTCGCACTGAATCTGAGGATCGAAACCTAGTTCCAAATCATCACCAACTACTACTACTTCTACATCCAGATTTTCATCACACCCAAACTCGTTTTGAATAGCGACTTGATAGTTGCGCACACCTGGATTGGTGGGCAGCTCTGGCATTCCAGTCATAGCGCCAGCGATAATAGAATCACCTGTCCAAACATACCTTAGACTATCGATAGTAGGCGTCAAGTTTTGGACAAAAACACTAACATCTTCCCCTTCACAAACTGCTATATCGCCAGACGTATCGAAAGACAACTGATTGCCAATGACACGTACACTATCTTCAATGACGCAACCTGCAAAGTCTTCGGCGCGCAAAATGTAGACCGTGTTGCCTTGTACGGGAACAGTCAGGTTTTCATTGGTGGCTAGAATAGAATCTTGTGTACTCACCCAAAAATATCGAGGCACATTCCGTGTCGTCGCTCGTAGTGTAATGGAATCTTCACAGGTCATGATGTCTTCACCAGCGTCTATGCTGATGTTGCTAGAACCACTGGTATTGAACACACCAATAAATTGAGTCAAGGTATCGACACATTCCCCTCCAAAAACGGCGATGCGTATCTCATAGCGTCCAGTATCAGGATAGGTATAAGCCGCATTGAAGTCTGCATTGACGAAGCCTGAATTGTTGATGTCGCCAAAATCCCAACGGACGGAATCCGCCTGGTCAAATTGCGCAGAGAAGTTAATGCGTAGAGGTGTGAAACAGTCATCATCTGCTCGAAAGCGCAATAGGCTAGGAGCAGGCAGTACATTGACAGTGATCTCTTTTTCTAAAATGCAGGCACTACCAAATGGGTTTAAAGTAACGGTATACGTAGTGGTATCAAATGGACTTGCTTGTGGATTGGAAACAATAGAATTGGTCAGTCCAACACCTGGTCGCCAGCGATAGGAGAGAAGCAAACTCGTATCTTGGTTGGGATTCAAAAATACGCTATCCCCTCTACAAATGGTCAATTCATCTGGGATTAAGTCCAATGGATTTTGTGCATTGCCAACAGTAAACGATTGAGTAGTAGAAACCTGACAGCCATTTTGAGAGGCGACAGAGAGCATGACCGTTCCAGTCGTATCTGAAAAAGGGATTAAAAAGGAAGCATTGATGTCATCACTTGTGTACGTTTCTCCACCATAGGTCAGTTCCCACTCACGCTGTACGATATTGGAAACGCTATCTGTGGATAGATCAATCAGCGAAATAGAAATACTATCTCCACAGTTAAACGCTTGGATGTTGACATCACTGACAATGCTGTTCTGTTGCAAATAAATTTCTCTAGTGATCGTATCTGAACAAATTTCGTCAGGTTCTACGATCAAGCGAGTCACGTAGCGTCCTGTATCAGGATACGTAAACGTAGGGTCTTCCTCACTAGAAATAGCAGTGGGGTCATTGATGTCGAATTGCCAAATAAATTCAGTAGCTTCTTCGCTTAAACTCTCAAAGTTGACCGTCAAATCGTCACACTGTACTTCTGGCGCACCAATAGCAGCTGTGATTTCTCGACACTGCCCGATGTTGTACTGAAAATCGCGCCGAGTTGTAGACAGCAATACTCCATCTCGATATTCTTCTACACAAACACCTACCACAAACTGCCCTTGCAGACCTGGACGGGCAAAAAGGAATCCATTGTTCGGACTCACTTCTAGCGGACGACCAGCACCTAACATGTTCTCAAGACCATAAATACCTCGCCAATTAATCTGATTATAGGGTGGAGAAGAGGGCGCAGTGGGTCTTGGGTCTTCAAAAGTAGCTCCACTAAGCGGCGTACACAGCTTATAGACCAGCGAATCACCATCTTCATCTATTGCACCATGGTCATAGAATATGGGTTCATCGACACAGACAAATATGGGCGGCCACTCCTTAAACCGAGGGGTGGAGTTGCAGCCCTCCATCGCTGCTTGTGTCAGTGTGATGTTGTACGTTGCACCTACTTCAGTCGGCTGATTGATATTGGTAATGGTTTGGTTACGGCAACAGCGTTGATAAACAAACTGGTAGCCATCGGGTATGGTTTCCAAAAAGACAGTATCTCGATAGGTAGAGGTATGCACACAGACATCGTCTGGAATAATTAGGCATTGATTGGCAAAAATGGCGGAGAGCGTATCGTCACCCATGAATGGCACAGACAACTGACGGACGAGGACGCCTGAATTAGCATTGAATACGCCAATGAATGCTGGATCATCAAATTGGGCATCTTCAGCACCATAAAAGCAGTCTCGATAGACGTTCAATGTGATTTCATACTGCCCTTCTCCCAGACAGCGATAGCCTATCTCTCCACCCACAATGTGAGATGCTTGCATGCTGAGTGGCAAAGCAAGTAGAAAGAGGCATACGGGCAATAGCTGACGTAACAGGCGAGTAGAAAAATACGGGTAACAAAAGTTCATGCTCAGGAAATTCATAATTCGTTAATGTGACCAATACGAACTTGTTGAATGATGTATCGGTCAAGGACTAATGTCTTTAGGCAGCTATCAATTCGATTGATCTTTGCGGTTCACTACTCATGAAAATTTTTCCATCGCCAAATAGGGAGTGTAGACTAACACTAATTAGGGTATAGGCGTTGAGCGATTTGAAAACTAGCAAGAGATGGTGTTTAGACACAGCTTTTTATTGAGTACGTAAGTCGGGAACTTGTGTTTCCATTTTAGTGACATAAGTTAGATTAGTCTGTAGCTAGACGAGTGTAGAAAAACACGATTCTAACTTCTAAAACGAACGATTAAGTCAGTTGATAGTCCTAAACTGGAGAAGTATTTGGTTGTAGATAATGCCTGTGAAGTACTTTTAAATAATACTCAATGACTAAGGCTTCATCAAAATGTTCGACTATATATTGTCGTCCGTTTTTTCCCATTTGCTTGCGTTCTTCAGGAGATAACAGAATCATCTGGCGCATTTTGTCTACCAAATCGTCTACCGATCGACAGGCACAGAGAAAGCCATTGTCGCCACTTCGAACCACTTCTCGACAGCCCACATTGTCCGTAGTAATGATGGGTTTCGCCATAGCTGCTGCTTCTAGCAAACTTCGAGGCGTCCCTTCTCGATAGTAAGAAGGCAAGACGAAACAATCGCAAGCAGCTACATACGGTCGCACGTCTTCCGTTTTGCCTAAGTATTGAATACTGCCTTCTCGCTGCCAATGATAGATTTGTTCAGAAGGAATAGCGGTAGGATTTTCTACATCTAAAAATCCAAGTAGCTCAAAAGAAGTATTTGGAAACTCTTGTCGAATTCGTCGTGCAGCAGCTACATATTCGCCTACTCCCTTATCCCATATTAGCCTAGCCGAAAGTAAAAATCGAATCGAATCGTCTGACTTAGAAGAAGGTTGTGGTGAAAAGTGGACAGTATCTATACCTTCTCCTGGCAAGAGTTTTGTTTTTTCTACACGGACTATTTTTTCGTCCAAAAATTCTGCCAGATCGTCTCGGTTGACAAACCATGTTTCTTTGGTAAATGTCATAGCAATACGATACAGTAGGATGCTAATATCATACAACCAATTATTGCGACGGGTGAAGGTGTAGCCAGCTCCAGAAACTACGGAAACGGACGGTAGTCTATTCCACCGAGCCGCCAATGAGCCATATATATTGGGTTTGATAGTATAATGGAAAATAAAGTCGATGTTGAGCGTTCGATACATCCTAGCTAGTCGCCACAGATAACCCACATCCTTAAATAGATTTCTACCCTTGTTGTCCATGGGGATGTTGTGGTGTTCGATGCCCTCTGAAATCAGATAGTGGGTGTAAGAATCGGTGGGAGCAATACTCACGATCTCGTATCCTTCTGCTTGAAGTGCCCGAATCACACCTATGCGTAAGTTATAAATGTACCAAGATGTATTCGCAACGAAGGCGATTCGTTTTTTCGTCATGACCTTTTCAACAAGGAAGTAATTTGGAGGATAGTTGATCGACCCATAGGTACGACTATCGTAAAAAGGAAACGATCGCACCATTCGTTTCCAAGTACCTTTTGTACTTAAGAACGCAAAAATATAAATTTGTGATTGAAGTCAAAAAAAGCCTGGTGACCCAGCAAAATCAAACTCCTAAGAGAACAGATTGTTAGTATACTATACTAGTGGTACAATTTACCGATCTCATCCGCCGATTGCAGCATTCTTAGCAATTTTAAACAAACTCTCCTCATTCAAGCACGATATAAGTGAAGTAAAAGTGACACAGCCTGTACTTTTGCGTCTAATGAG
>CAYLPW010000251.1:0-6819 GCA_964385665.1 uncultured Saprospiraceae bacterium | reverse complement strand
TGCTTTCTTGGCAGTCGGTATTTTTGTGGTGTTTGGACTGTTTGAAGGCTTTGATGACTTATTTGAGAAAGCAGGTCAGGCGGAGGCGATTTCTGCTATTTTGTTTCTAGAAGAAGATAATACAAGCGGTTGGTCGTGGTTTTGGCTCATGTTGGTGTCCATGTCAGCTATCTTGTTTCTGCCCCGTCAATTTCACATCGCTGTCGTTGAAAATACGAACCCTAACTTCGTCAAAAAGGCATCTTGGATTTTTCCGCTCTATTTGTTGCTCATCAATCTATTTGTTCTCCCTATTGCCGTAGGTGGAATGTTGACGCTAGGCGCAGATGCTGACGCAGATATGTTCGTGCTTAGTCTTCCAATAGCAGAAAGCCAGACTGGACTAGCACTTTTTGTTGCTTTGGGTGGTTTCTCTGCCTCTGCTAGTATGGTGATCGTCGCTGTCACTGCTCTAGGTATCATGATTAGCAATCATATCGTGATGCCGTTTTTGTTGCGCTATTCGACTATCAAAACAACCATGGCGGACGATATTTCTGATAAGTTGCTCGGCATTCGTCGGGTAAGTATCGTGATGGTGATGATCTTGACGTATGGCTATTTCAAATTTGTGAGTTCCCAATATACGCTCGTCTCTATCGGACTCATTTCGTTTGTTGCCGTTGCTCAGTTTGCCCCTGCCATTTTAGGTGGTTTGTTTTGGAAAAGAGCAACGAAGCAAGGCGCGATCATTGGATTGTCATTGGGCTTTATTGTCTGGTTCTTTTGCTTGCCTTTACCTACCTTGACGCAAATCGGTTTAGTGACAGATAATTTAGTAGAGAATGGGGCGTTTGGTCTTCCTTTTTTGAAACCCTATCAATTGTTTGGTACAACAGATATGGATATTATTTCGCACGGCGCATTTTGGAGTTTGCTGTTTAATGTAGGTGCTTATGTTGGCGTTTCACTGTACACAAAACCCTCTGCACTCGAATTGTCGCAAGCTGATTTATTCATCAATATCGAAAAATATCAAGATGGCAGTAGCGAGTTTGAGTTACTGAAACGACGAGCGAAGGTGGAAGACATTAAGGAAATTATGATTCGATTTCTGGGAGCTGATCGGACTCGACGCTTGCTTGCTGCTTATGAAAAAGAGCATCAAGTTAGTCTTGAAAAAGTGGAAATAGCCAATGAGGAGTTGATTCGGCTAGCAGAAACACACTTAACAGGAGCTATTGGGGCTGCTTCTGCAAAAATCATTTTGAATTATGTAGTCAAAGAGGATCCAATTAGTCTGGAAGAAATGTTTGATTTTTTGGAACAAACCAAAGAGATTGTTCAGTATTCCAAAGAGCTAGAGCAAAAGTCCAACGAGCTAGAAATCAGCACCCAACAGCTTCGTGCGGCTAATGCGCAACTGAAAGAACTAGATGTGTTGAAAGCAGACTTCATCACAACCATCACCCATGAATTGCGCACTCCCATCACCGCTATTAAGTCATTAGCCAACATCTTAGCCGACCACACAGACTTACCGATTGAGCAGCAACATCGATATTTGAACATCATTGTCAGTGAAAGTGAACGCATTGCACGTTTGGTGAATCAAGTGCTGGATTTGGAAAAATTGCAGCAGACAGAAGAGAATTGGACGCTGGTTCAGCTGGACTTTACGGCTATTGTTCAAGACTGTTGTATGAGTATGGAACAAATCAGTAACGACCAAAATATTTCGTTTCACTCTACTTTCCCTGATGCTGCCATCTACGTGATGGGCGTAAAAGATCAACTGACACAAGCGGTGCTCAATCTATTATCCAATGCCATCAAATTTTGTGATGCCAAAGCAGGAAAAGTGACCGTCTCTCTTCAACAACAAGGAAAAAACGTCCTATTCACTGTGCATAATAATGGTGTCGCACTCTCCGAAAACGAACAAACCATCATCTTTGAAAAATTTGCTCAACTTACTGACCATCAGTTGGGAAAACCAAAAGGCACAGGATTAGGGTTACCGATTACGAAAGAAATTGTGGCGCGTCACAAAGGTAAGATTACTGTGGAAAGTCGAGCGCAGTGGGGAACGAAGTTTGTAATTCGGTTGCCTGCGGTGTAGTGAGTCGCTAAGCTATTGTACTCATTTAGGATGGCAAGTTGTTGACTTTGATAAATAGAACTATGATGAGCTAGATAATGAAAAGAACCAAAACTTTGTCTGACTGTCATCAAAGTACATCGTTATGACTTATGGTGGTCGGGAAAGCAAGTCTATTTTCTAACGTCTAGTAGCTCTATCAAACGATCAACGCATCACCCATTTTTGATGCATTTGCTCTATCTCCTTAAGATACAGCTATCTTTACACATCAACCAATACTAGCACTATGAAATCTTCGCTTTTACTTATCATTGCATTTTTTATAATTATCAGTTGTGATTCATCCGAGACGAAACAGGCGATTGCTACAAACGACATACCAACTATGACATCGAAACTCTCTGTACAAAAAAAGGAATACGATACGATGAAGGATAAAACTGTCCATCAGTTTACACTAACGAATGTGAACGGGATAGAAGTGCGTATCATCGAATTTGGGGGCATTGTGACGCACTTATTCGTGCCTGATCGTGATGGTCGAGTAGAAGATATTGTGTTAGGTTTCGATGAGCTGAAAAAGTATCAAGAAAAGCAACCTTATTTTGGCGCACTCATCGGACGCTACGGCAATCGAATTGCGAATAGCCAATTTGAGCTAAACGGTGAAATGTATGATTTGACAGTTAATGAAACGCCTCACCATTTGCACGGTGGCATAGAAGGATTTGACAAGCGTATTTGGAAAGGGGAAGTTATCGAAAAGGACGATCGAGTCGGTGTAGCGTTAAAATTGACGAGTCCCGATGGCGATCAAGGTTATCCAGGAACAGTAGAGGTAACTGTCGTTTATACGCTAAATAATCAAAACGATCTGCACATACAGTACGAAGCCACGACTGATAAAGCAACACCTATCAACTTAACCAATCACTCCTATTTCAACCTAAATGGAGCAGGTGGTGAAGGTGTAGACAATCATGAACTGATGCTGGCTGCTGCAGAGATTACAGCTGTCGATGACAAACTAATCCCTACGGGTGAATTAATGGCAGTAGAAAATACGCCCTTTGACTTTCAGCGAGCAAAACCAATAGGACAAGAAATCGAAAATCAGCATCCGCAAATGGTCGAGTCAGTAGGCTACGATCACAATTTTGTGTTTTCGGATGTGAGTAATGAGTTAAAGAAGCAAGCGACCGTTTGCGCACCGAATAGTGGGCGCACCATGGAAGTCTGGACAAGCGAACTAGGTGTACAGTTGTACGTACCTAACTATCAAGGCGAGAAGACTATCGAAGGTAAAAATGGAACGATTTATGAAGGACGCGCTGCCTTTTGTTTGGAAACACAACATTTTCCAAATTCACCGAATCAAGCTGACTTTCCGAGTACCATTTTAGAAGCAGGTGACACCTATCGAAGTGAAACGATCTATCGGTTTGGCACTACTGTTGAATGTGGTGTGTCAGATGAGTAAGATCTGTTAAGCTTAACTCAATATTGTCTTTGACCGTTAAAAAAATGATTGAACAGAAGCATTGTCTACTCCTTGAACATAGTTGAACGGTCTACATTCATATGATGTAACTAAACCATGCGACTACCGTAATATAGGTATTGTTTTACTATAGGTAAATAATCCTTCATGAACAGTTCTTCTATACGTATCGTATTGGTCGACGATCATCCTATCGTGGCATTAGGTGTCAAAGCAATGCTAGATCGACACACAGACTATATTTTCGCACATCATGCTTATTGTGGTAAAGATTTGTTGGACTATTTTTCAGCAGCTACCGCTGATCTTTTGCTACTTGATCTGAATCTACCTGATGTTAAATATGCTGAATTGATTGAAGACTGTCGTCAATTGATACCCGATCTAAAAATTGTCGCTTATACTGCTTACGATGATGCTCAACTGGTGCGCAATGTACTACGCCAGAAAGTAGATGGCTATTTATTGAAAACCACTTCGCCAAAAGAATTTCGGCATGCCTTGCAGCAAGTATTGACAACCAAAGAAGTGTATGTCAGTGATATGGTGCGACTAAGTAGCAAACAGTCAAAAGCTCCTGTTTTAAAAGATAATTTTCAAAAGTGTTTGTCTTTGTCAAAGCGAGAAAAAGAAATTCTACTGCTCATCAGTCAAGGGTATACTAGCATTGGTATTAGTGAAACACTGTTCATTAGTAAGCATACCGTCGAAACACATCGAAAAAATATCCTTCGTAAGTTGAACTTTAACTCTAGTACGGAATTAGTAAAGTTTGCAGTGCAACAAGGTCTAGTTTAGTAGTTGTCATTACTTTCTGAACACCACCTTGAATTCAAACGAAGAAATGGAGCCATTACACATATTTGAAGCCGACAATTCAAACGAAGTCATACAGCTGGTCGTAGCTGTCATTGCTAGTATTGCTTTGATCGCTGGATTGATTTATCTAAGACGAGCGACTTTCACAGCCGACAAACGACATCTACAGAAAACTGGCGTGATGTTGTCTGGTTTTGCCTTGACGATTTCAGTCGGTTCTATTTTTGGTATCGCTTGGAATTTGAAGCGGCTAGCACCTGTGGAAGTCTATTCAGACAAAGTAGTTTCTAGCTTTGGGGAAGTGCCTTATGACGATTTGCGTGTCGTATATCTGCACACTGGACACGAACGCTCTATCGTCTCTCCTAGTATAGAACTAGATACGACTAAGCTCGCGTATTTTGAAGAACGTATTGGTAAGTCATATGTCTTTTCTAATGAGCATTACGATGCAGAAGCGATTGTGCGAGCGGTACGTCCACTCTTAGATGAAAAACAAGGTAAAAAGCCTGAAAATTTGGACAAATAGCGAATTTCCTCACTCCTACACAGCCGCATAGTTATCGTACACTTACACCTGAATGTCTCTATACACCAGTACAGGTAGATCGGATTGAAGAACCATCGCTTTAGTGGTGCTAGAATGAAACAACTGCTCGAAAAAGTTGCGTTCTGGCAAATAGATCGCCAACAGATCAATAGCTTCTCTCTGAATAAAGCCATGCAATCCATCCACAACGGAGGTATGCTCGCTTTCATGAAAGGTGATGTCTAAGCTAGGAGTTTGTGCGGCAAAATAGTCACTTAACTCTGTCAGACTAATCGCCGAACCAGTTCCAGTCCGTACATGCAACACATGATAATCTGGTTGAAATGGTTGAAGCATATTCGTCACAATATCTAAAGACCGATAGTCATCTTTAGAAAGCGATGAAGCATAAAGTACTTTACTTAAAGTTCGAGTGGTAATAGTATCTGGCAGTACCAAGACTGGACAAGGTGCGCGTTCTACCAGGTTAGTAGTAAATGTACCAAATATGCGCTCTATCCAACCTGTTTTACCCTGCATACCTAATACAATCAGATCGACTGCTTTTTCTTTGGCTTCAGCTACGATGACACTTACTGGACTCCCGATCTTCGCTGCACTAATTGTAACTTTTACATTGTCCGCTTCACTTCGTTCTACACCTATTTGTACGAAGTTCTTGATGATCGTCTCACTAATCTCTAACTTAGTCTGTGTCGCATTAGTAGGTGCGACTGTCAGTTCTGCCGCTGAATAATCTGGAGAAACTACGTGTATAACTTCTACAGTAGCATGAAGATAGTCAGCGAAGGTCAGTGTGTACTGAAATGCAATCTGTGCCGTTTCTGAAAAGTCCGTAGGGAAGAGAATTCTCTTAATAGTGTTCATTTGTTTGTCGTTTGGAGTAGAACGCAGCAGTCGATTTTTGGTTTGATGCCAGTCGATTGCTGATCAAATACTTCATGCGACAAAGGATTTTAACTCTCAATAGAAGAATGAATCCACTATTGATGAGTATACTAACCTTTTTGTGGGTGTTATTCATATCACCATTTCTTGACAATTCAAAATTTATCGCTAACTTCGTACGGTAGAATGTCTAAATTTAATTGTTTGTTAGTAATCAATTGACGTAGACATCTATCTACTTTACTAATTATTACACGAGCTTACAAACTATGAAAATTTTACTACTTGAAGACGATCAGGGCTTCACGGATCTACTCCTTATGCTCCTATCTCAAATTGGTATCGACTCCGTTTTTCCCAACACATCAGCAGATGAATACATCGACTATTTTTCAAAGAACAGCGATGATATAGATTTATGCTTGCTAGATATAGATTTGGGTAGAAAGTCAAAAAATGGTATACAGGTCGCTCAAAAAATCCGAGCAATAGATACAGAAATACCTATCATTTTTCTGACTTCCATGTACAGCGAACAGTACTATGCACAATGTAAAGAAGTGAATCCCACAGCTTTTCTAAGTAAGAACATAGACAAGATTGCGCTGAAGCAAGCTATTGAACTAAGTACTATCGACAAAAAACCAACTACTTCTAACTATTCAAATTCTAGAGATACAACAAAAAACATCTTCGTCAAGATAGGAGATAAATACAAAGCCCTAGCGTTAGAAGAGATCACTCATTTTAGTGCAGAAAAAAAAGCAGTTTATTGTTACAGCAGAGGAAGACGTTATCCGATTAGAACAACATTAAAAGTTATAGAAGGCAAACTGAATAGTGATTTTCTTCGAGTCCACCGTTCCTATATTGTCAATACAAACATGCTAAGTACTATTAACTTGGCAGAAGATACGATTGACGTGAACGATATGCAACTTCCAATAGGCGCTGCTTATAAAAAGGAATTGCTGAGTA
>CAYLPW010000250.1:0-6866 GCA_964385665.1 uncultured Saprospiraceae bacterium | reverse complement strand
TAGACTTGTTAGGTAGTAGCTGATTATAGCAGATCGGAGCAAATTTTATTCTGAACAAGGCAAAATTTTTCGGCATAGCCTAGCTACGGCTAAAAATTTTAACACAGGGCAGAATAAAATTTGACCGATATGGTCAATCAAGATGCTGCGTAACAAGTCTAATTGACAAGTACGACCGAAATCGTAATCCTCTCGTCATGAATGAGCTACTCAATAAATGAACCACAACACTGATATACAGACGCAATGATATGCCTATCAGCAAACATATTGACGCAACAATTCATTTAAACTTTCTGTATTTCCTCGACCTGCTGGCAATACGTGTTTTCCAGCTTCCGCCTGCCTTAAACAACGCTGCATAAAGTCGATTAGCTCCGATTCGCCTGTGTGCAAATAGCCTTCCAACTGCTGCGATTTTAAGACGATTAGTTCTTCGATTCGTTTAACTAAAGCCTTGTCTAGTTTCAATGCGGTGTACACTTTTGAAAATTCAATGGGTGGCAGATCCTCCCGTTCCAAAATCCATTGACACACACAAACCGTTCGTAGGACATAGAAAAATGATTTGAGTTTATACTGCTGATCGGCTTCTATAGATTCGATGATCTTTTTTGCCATACTCCAGTAATGATGAATCGTTCCAATACGGGAATACTGCTGTTGCGCAACGGTTTTGATAGCTTCCAAAAATACATTGTCAGCTCGGTAGATGATTGGCGACTGAATCCGTTCCAGTAGAGCCGCATTGGATTTTCGCAATAGTTGTAAGCTTTTTTTCAATTCCCAACCTGTAATGTCCAATTCGTTTCCTTCATACATCCGCTCTAATGTATTCTTTCGATCATCTACCGATAAATACCAGTCCATTCTATGCACATAGATCAAGCGCACATCAAAATCACTGTCTGGCGATGGAAAACCCCAAGCCCTAGAACCTGTTTCGCAGGCTAATAAAATATGAATGTCTTTTTCTTGTTCGAGTTGTTGTAAGTAATGATGGATTCTTTCTGTCATGAGTTTAGTACTTGAACTGGAACTAAAGATACACTGTTGTTCGTTTTCGTTTGATCCGTGTTCTCTATCAACCATCATTCACTGAATAAAGTGCCTCAAAAAGCATACTACTCTGATGAAAACACACCACTTCTCTACCATCGGTTCTTTCCATACCAATCACAACGAAGACAGCTATGTAGTTGCCGAATTGGGTAGTCACCATCAGCTATTGGCTGTCATGGATGGATGTTCGATGGGTACAGAAAGCCACTTTGCCTCAACATTGGTCAGAAAGTTATTGCGAGAAATTAGTAAAAAAATGAGCTTCAAAGCGTTTGCAGAGCAGAGGGAAGAATCGGCTGCTGTCTATTTAGGAATTGTGCTTCGACAGCTCTTTCAGCGACTAGCGCGACTCAAAAATGAGTTGCTGCTAGACCAGTACGAACTATTGACGACCTTGCTATTGACCATAGTCGACACGCAGCAACGTACGGCTGAAGTGATCGCCATTGGAGATGGTTTGATCGGCTACAATGAAGAGTTGATTGAATACGAACAAAACAATCAACCAGACTATTTGGGCTATCATGTAAATGGCGATTTTGATAATTGGTTATCCCGACAAACTCAACGTTTAAGTCTACAAAATATACACCATCTCAGCCTTTCTTCAGATGGTATTTTTACCTTTACTGCATTTGATACTAACGATTACCCTACTATTGGTGATGCTGCCTTGCTCGACTACCTCTTGATCGACCAACAGTGGAGTGAGATAGATACTAATGCTGCACAAGAAAGTAGAAACAATCAGAAAACAGTATGGACGACAACCCACTGATGATCTGACAATCATTCGTCTACTATTTGATTGACCATTAACCAAGCAAACAATATAGAGCTATGCCCAACGAATATGACCAGATCACTGCCTTTCACTACGCCGCTTATCGACCTCCTTTGCATCTCCCTATCTTGACAGCTGGTCTTCCGTCCACCTCTTTTGATACAGGTCTAGATATAGGTTGTGGAACTGGACAATCTGCTATTGCTTTGACTAGTTTCTGTCAGCAAGTCGTTGGAATAGAGCCAAGTATAGACATGTTAAACCAAGCACTTCCACACGCTCGAATTCAGTATCAGTTCTATGATGGTCGCACGCTCAATTTTCCCAATCAGCAGTTCAATCTGACTACTTTTGCAGGTTCACTATATTATGCGAAGTCGCAACGCTTATTGGACGAAGTCATTAGAGTGAGCCAGCAGGATAGCTGGATATTTATCTATGACTTTAAGATCGTTTTAGTAGAAGTTGTACAACTGTTAGGTGTGCCAGCGTCCCAACCATCTGCTATTAGCTATGACCACTTGACCAACTTCGATGGCTTGCAACAACCACATCTTACGCTGAGAACTAAAAATGTACAGTCTTCGGCACTGTACATCTCGATTGAGAATATTGTCCATTTATTATTGTCCTCAAAAGACAATTACACTTTATTATCTGCTCATTTCCAATCCACTGATCTATATACATCTATCGTAAAACAGTTACTTTCCTTGTTTCCTTTACGACAACTTCCTATTCCTATACAAACATATTCAACCTTGTATCACATTCAAAAATCGTAGTCATTGAAGGCAGTTATTTTCCTCTTCTTACGGATAGCATTGTTTGGATTTTTAACACTCCTTACACAAATTGGGGGTGTCACTTATCTGCTTAGTGAATTGATCTATAGGCGAATAGCATCAACATCAAGGTGGATGCGTTGGCTACTGTTTATAGGCACATATAGCATCTTTACCTTTCTGCTTGTTCCATTTGTTGCACCTATTTTTGGGCGAGAAAAAGTGGTGCATCTCGACCATTTGCAGCCCGCTACTTACGGAACGCTCCTGCTCAATCGAAACTATGTCACGCCTGAACTCAACAAACTGCTAGTAGCGACCACTGAAATAGTAGCCGTTCACAACATCTCGATCAGCTATTTGGATGCCAATTTTCCTTTCTTCAATGGCTTTCCACTATTGCCTCATTTAAGTCACAACGACGGCAAAAAGATCGACCTCAGCTTTATTTATGAAACACCGAAAGGAGAACTCACCCATCGACGAAAATCAGTAAGTGGTTATGGAGTATTTGAACCACCAACAGCTCAAGAAACCAATCAAATTAATAGCTGTGAACGAAACGGACACATCCACTATAGTCTGGCTCGATACCTCACGTTTGGTAGCATCAACGATTCCCTGCAATTTTCTGAGTCAGGTACACGCTACTTGCTACAAGCTCTACTCAAACAACCCACTCTAGGGAAAATATTTATTGAGCCACACTTGAAGGAACGGTTAAATCTCAGAAGTGCTAAAGTACGCTTTCATGGCTGTCATTCCGTTCGGCACGACGATCACGTGCATGTGCAGTTGTGATCTTCTGGGAGCTTTCATTTCATAGCATCTTATTACCGCTTCTTCCTTTTCCTCAGCACTCACAAGTTTAACACAATGCGATCTCACCAAAAAAAAAGGAAGCCCAAATGGACTTCCTTCTTCGTTTAAAAACTATTGTAAAACACGCTTATTTAATGTTAAAGACCATCGTTCCCAATGGACGACCGGCACTATCACCTGGACATTTTGCTTTGATATTTTCATAGTAGTAAATATCACCAGGCTTCGCGGCTGCGACTAGTCGTTGTGACTTTGCATTGTAACGCGCTCCTGCATTGTCAGAATCAATCGCATCTTGACGCTTTGGTACACGTACTAAGCGGTATCCTTGAATATTGCAACGCGCATCGAAATCGAAATTATCCAAGATCGCTAACACACCAGACTGTGCTTTGAATTCACCGTTCCCCATGCTACCACCTTTGCTTCTACCTAACTGTGGAACTGGATCAGGAATACGCTTGACACGGAATGGAAAACTAGACGCTTTCAAACCACCACCTGACACAGTGATCGTCGCATCTCCAGGACGAGAAGCCGTCACGACACGCTTGTTGCCACTTCCTGACATTGTGACACCACTTGCACTTACTCTCAAGTCGTTAGAAGAAACCCCTGCTGCCGAGATACTGATTGGGTTCTCTACACCAATGTAGAATACGTTCATCTTATCTGCAGAAACGGCTACGGAACGACGTCCTACTTCGTATTCGAAGGTGGCATCACCTGTACTTACTTCTCCAGTCAATGGATTCTTAACAGAAGCCGTCAGTTTTAGTGGTTTGACACCTGTAGAGCTTGTTGTTGTTCTATACAATGCCTTACCTTCATTATTCACAGGGATAGAAGAACCATTCACCGTAATATTGATGTTACTTGGATCAATAGCGGAACTGTACGTACCCACAGAAATTTCTGCTTCAAATGGCTCACCTGCGATAACATATGCTTTTTTCGCATTCACAACAGGGAAGAACTGGTCGAACTCAATCACACGACCACCAGAGTAAGAAGCCATTTCGTTGACTAATGAAGCTTCCGCTGTTTTGGCATCTGCTTGCATTTTACTCAATAACGGCAATACAGCAGCAACAGGCATCTTGCGGAATTTGTAATCTTCCCAGCTTGTCTTATCTGTATCTGCCCAAACCTCAGGGTCTTCCACATCTAGTGTAAAGTTCGTCTTCATGCTTTCGATCTTACGCTCGATTTCCTCTTTGTCCATACCAAAAGGTTGTTCACCGTACTCATTTAAGAGGTCTGTGTAAGCTTGAATCATCGTCTCTCGAGTCGATTCGATCTTAGTTTTCAACTCTGCACCTTTCCCTTCGTTAACTAAAAGACGAGTAGTTGCATCTTTATCTTTCTTACCTTTTGGTACTCTATGACCATGATCGGTAATATAGTCACCTTCACTATCTTTCCCATCTTGATCACCTGCCTCGTCGATTACCGCAACACGTAATTGATCTACATATTCAACGAAATCCTTAGATGCTGCACGGACTTGCGCGACAGCAGGTAAAATAGGCTTGTATTTTTCTTTTCCATCTGTATCCAACAACTTCTCTAGACCCTTTTCAGTCTCATCTAGTTGTGAATTGATAACCCCCATACTTTTCTGATTCCCCTCGTCCAGGGCAAAGAAGGCATTGATGATCTCGGCGGACACGTTCAAGGCGAGTAGCGCCATCAGAACGAGGTACATCAAGTTAATCATCAGTTGCCGGGGCTCCTTAGGTATTGACATATTAGTTTATTTTTTATTGTTATTTTAAGATTGTGAGATTGTGAGACGTGATCCCGAAAGCTTTCGGGATGAGACGGGCAACTTAACATGTTGTTCATTACCTCATCTTCATCCTATAAATTCGTCCCTCAATCTCAATAGCTACCACCTTACTAGCCAACAGCCAATAACCAATAGCTCTTATTCCTTATACTTCCCGACGTGGCGCACTGCCAGTCATCGCATTCAATACATTTCCGTAGACGCCGTTCAAGGAACTCAAGTTGCGGTTCAATACGGTCATCTGTTCTTTGTAGCGACGTGTATCCTCTAGAGAATCGCCTAAGTCAGCCATCGCTTCGTTTAGCTTGCTGTAGAAGTTATTCATCGCGCGGATCTGATCGCTAGTACCAGAGAAATCGACTTCTTGTAGTGCCTTCAAGGAGCCTAAGCTTCGAGACATCCCTTGCAATTCGGTCAACATGCCACCTAGTTGCTGCTCTACCACTTCGCCGTTCAGTGCTGGCGCATTGGAAACAACGCCACCTGCTGTTGGTGTGATCGCTTGTACATTGGCACTGGAGTCGTCCAAACCTGGATAGAGCTTCTCCCAGTAGTATTCTTTATCTGGCGGAATCAATCCTAACATTAGGAATAGGAATGCCTCTGTCACCAATCCAACCGTGATCAAATCGACGCCTGGAATAATTTGTGTTGAATTAATTTTTTCTAATGCTCCCAATAGTACTACCGCTGCACCTACACCGATAATCAAGTTCTTGACGTATTTGAAGCCTTTTGAATGAATAAAACTCATTTGATAAACAGTTTTAAAAGTTACCCTTTTTTAATTCGTATGGGCAAATGAATGAAATAAAATTTGTGTCTATTTGTATGACTCTCTTTCTGTCGGTCACTCGGCTGAAACCAAGCATCTGCACTTCCGAAAGTCACCTTAATAATGCTTGAAAATAGAAAAGATACATGTGGTATCTAAAATTTTTAGTGAATGGTGTGTAATGGTCGGTGAATGACTGTGTGGGTGGGTGCTTCGCACAGCTTTTGGCTTTTGGCTTTTGGTTATTCAGCGAAAAGCACTGGTCAGTATGTTATTTGAAAGACTAGTATTGAACGATTTTCAGTCCTTCTTTTATTGTTTATAGAACAGATACTATTGACCTTAGAACATGTTTGGAGGTTGATTTGCTTGCTAACCAACGTTTTAGGAACTTGACTGCGCCTATTCAACACTCATTTGGCTCGCCAAACTCGTGTTGCCTATTCTTGTCAAAACCCCAAACATTTGATAATCAATCTAAATACACTCCAAACATACTCTAAGAGTTTAAATAGATCTCGAGCTACTTTTTCCATTGTACATTTTCGATTATTGTTAGCCCAATATGTATCCCCACACCTGTCAATACAGCATATAGCATATCAATACTTGTAAATGGTTCGTCTTGCGAATAACTCTGTGCAAAGGCTATCCTATGAAAAATAGAATCAGGAAGGAGAGCCTAGAAATATTTACCCAAATAGTTTTCATCAAATCTTGATTTATAGCTACAACAGAAAAACGCCGTAGATAAAATACCTACGGCGTTTTTTGATCATAGAATGATAAAATATATCTGCGCTACTATCGCTGAAGTTTAAGTTACTGCTGAATAAGCTAATAGCT
>CAYLPW010000249.1:0-7072 GCA_964385665.1 uncultured Saprospiraceae bacterium | reverse complement strand
GATCCAGTGCTGACCCAACAATGGATGACTGCCCTAGAACAACGAACGATGACCTTCAGCAACGATCAGCTTTATCAACAAATTGGCTATTCTACCAACTAAGTAGGAGACGTTAGATTTTAGACGTTAGACGTTAGACTATTTAGATAATAATCAATTATTTAAGTTCATTATAATCATAAAATTAATACGTGAGGGTACTTAAGCGAAACGAACAAAACAACTTTATGACTGCTACTTTTACTTATACTATATGTTTAGCTATTGTTTTTTTGATTAAGAAATATTGGTGGAAGCGTTCTAAAGAGATTTGAGATCGCTTCGCTTTGAGATATGAGATATGAGAACTACATACACTTCTACTTAAATCATAACTGTTAGATAGGTTAGCTTTTAGACTATTTTCGCAAGTAGTTGTAAATCAAAACGATAAGCTTTAATTAATTTTCATCTTGAAGACTTCTTTTATCAATAAAAGACTGAATAGTAGGAACGTTTAACAATGAATTTAACCGTGTGTAGTGAGCTGATCTCTAGGAAGATTGATGGTCTGTCTCATATCTCATATCTCACAATCTCAAATCTCAATTAATTACTTAACAAAACCCAGTCAGCCGTCCCAACGACACTGACTACCAACTTTAACAATATGTCAGAACACATCACCCACCTTGCCGTGGCAGAAGACAGTATACGTCTAGCACTACACGACTCCGATTTTAGCGATCATATTCGATTCGCCGTCAACAGCTATCCCCATATTTTGCAATTGGGTAGCGTGACGCGATCTGGTGATACGTTTATTTTTCCATTGATTACAGAGTGGAAAAAAGATTGGGAGCGCGAAGATCCGCGCAGCAAACAGATGGCGTACATTCTCGGCTGGGCAGGACACTTAGCTGCTGATCGTACCTTTAAACCTGTCTTTCGCATCACCGATTTGGCATATTATGTGCGAGGCTATCCTGGCCCAGCACATGCCAGTATTTACCACGATGCGATTACGTTTAGTCAAGTCTACCACGATGGCGAAACCGCTCCTTTTCATCCCTCTGCCTTGCAGCCTGCTGCCTATACCCATCCAGCAGCGGACATTCTACCCGTCACGCGATTGGAAGAAGCGATGGGTTTCAACTTTGCTGGTCATCTAGCAGAATTTAAGACGTTTTTGCCGAATGAAATTGCCGATTGGGAAAAGCAATGGGAAGCCATTGAGAATGAAAAACAACGATTTTATGTAGGCATTGATCGCTATACCGAAGCGCACCACAACAGCGATGCCCACCGTATGCGTCAATACATCATCGACCCTAATTTCTACAACGCCGACGACCCCATTATTGCTTTAACAAGAGCTTTGCAAGAAGGTCGTTCGACTTCTATCTCGTTGAAAGATGCTTTGGAAGGCACGGACGATCAAAGTTTGTATGCGCAGTCCTTGAAGTTAGGCTATGACTTTATGATGGCGTGTAGTCATTATTTTGAAGGCAACATCGACTTAGAGGAAGCGAAAAAACGGATGCGTACTTTTCAGCCGCATAGGCAGTCGCTGGATTATTATATTGAAATGGCGGAGAAGGGAGAGTGATTTGAGAGGTGAGATCGCTGCGCTATGAGAGGTGAGAGGTGAGAGGTGAGACTGGTTCAGTGCGTATGCTTGATAACGAGCTTTTACCTTTCCTAATTATCTACGGCTTCAAGAGGTAGACTCATAAATTTATTGGGTTTTAGAATGATCAAATAAATACGCATCTAACTTATATGACCTTATATGTCTTATATGTTTATAAATTAGACAGCCTTATAATGTGTGAAAAAATTGATAAGTCGACTAACTATTTATCCATATCAATATTCACGACAAGTAGTATTTCCATTATTCATAGCCTTAAATTTTCATAAAAAAACGAAAATCAACATGTTCAATAGAAGACAATTTATACAAACTTCAGCTACTACTGCGTTAGGCGCAACCGTGCTATCACCGCATTTAGTATGGGCGAGCAAGGACGCTTTTGTAGCTAATCCTAACGATATCAATTCGTTAACGCCTTATTTTCTGGCGGAAGACTTGCTGCGGCTCATTCAGTTGCATCCGTTCAGCGACCGCTTTCGAGAAGCCTTGACGGTCAATAATACGCATTTCAATTTGGGGAAAGTCTGGCAGATTCCAACTGCTGAATTGCTCAAAGTAGCACAGGACAGCCAATCAGCTTGGAACAGCGAAATGAAACAAGATCGCGCTAGAACACAGTACGCCTTGGTTTGTGGTCGAATAGCACATCAAGTATTCGATGACCTGCTGCAACCCGATCAAGAAAAGGAATTGAGCGAGCGCGATATTTACCGCGATGTACACGTCATCAAAGAGCTACAAAACGCCGATCCACATCGAAAAAAAGTATCAATTGACCAACCGATAAAAGGGGCTTCGGAAGAAGAAGTCGCAGAATTATTTCACGTGATTCAACAGCGAAACATGATTCGTACGCACACCTTGCGCCCTGAATTTTCGGACGTTTCTACTTGGCTGGATAACTTTTTGGGTTACTACGAAGGCATGAAAGAGGGTAACAAACGGTATGCTGCTGTCTACTGCTCGCCAGAAGTCAGTAAAGTACGCACCTACATTTCGGACGCTCAATTCTATGAAGCTGACGACGCGCCGATTCAGTTAGCTCGACGCTTTCAAATGAGTCAATTGACTGGCAAAACAAATGTGTTGATGACTAAAAAAGCAGTCGTTTCTATTTACGGAAAAGCCTTACAGCAAGCATTGGCGAAGTTGCAGATATGTGATGCGTATGTTTCGGGAGGGGCGGACGAGCAAGCAGTACGGAACGCGATGAAATAGGAATTTGAAGCTATTTACACGTTTGGCTTCTTCTAAAACAAATCACCCATGAGAACACTCTATGTACTTTTTTTCGTCAGCCTCACCTCTTTTGCAACCGCCCAAAATTGGAAGGCAGCAGCAACGGAAGCCATTCAGCAACACCGAATGGCACCCGTTCGCATTTTGTTGGAAGGCGACTACGAGGACAGCATTCGCGTACAAGTTAAAATGCGCGAACACGCTTTTAAATGGGGTACGACGATTAATATTGCCGAGGTGACGGATTTGAAGCAAAATGGCATTCATCCATCCTCCGATCATCCTTACTACACGCACTTTCGGCACTTCAATTCTGTGACACCAGAAAATGCTGGAAAATGGAAAGGATGGCTCAATCCTGCCACACGCGCCACCTACTTGGAAATGGCGACTTGGCTGGATAGTTTAGACATCGCCAATCGGGGACACACCAGTATTTGGTCTAGTGTGACGCGCTGGAATGCTGTGCCAGATTTTGTTGTCAATGCTAATGCCGAAGTTGTCAATGGAACAGTGGTACGTATTAAAAACGAAGTCATTCGAGATTACATAAAAACACATTTGGAAAGTCAATTGCCCATTTTGGCTGGCTATGGTGTGTATGAATTGGACTTGATTAATGAGTTGCTCAACGAAGGAGAAATTGTTCGACTGCTGATGGAATTGCCAACTGTCGAACGCGCAGCAGAACACGCGCAATGGCATCGCTGGGCAAAGGAAGCCGCGCCAGAAGTGGATTTGATCGTCAATGAGTACAACCTATTCCAGTCTGGCAACAACTTCCACGAGCGGTTCGTCCAATACGTTCGGGATATGTTAGCTGCCGACGCACCTATCGACGGCATTGGGATGCAAGGACACTTTTTTGGTCCTGTCCCCAACTACGAGGAACTCAAACGTCGGTTGGCAGAAGTTGCTGTTTTAGGCTTACCGATGTCTGTTACTGAATTTGATATGGAACAAGATAGATACGACGATATGGAACGCGTTCTTTACGCCGTTTTTTCAGAGCCTTTGGTGTCAGGATTTAGCTTTTGGGGCGCTTGGGATGGGCAACAATGGCGAGGCAATGCGCCGATGTTTGAAGAAGATTGGTCGCTGAAACCGAGTGGTCGCGCTTGGTTTGATTTAGTCAAAGAAAGTTGGTGGACGGACACGACACTGCAAGTCAGCAATACCGATCAAGTGTCAATCGATGGATTTTTGGGAACGTATGAGGTGTATTTGGAGAAAGACGGACGTGTCATTTCGCAATCGTTTGATTTGGGAAGTGAAGGCGAGACCTTGATGCTTGATTTGGATGAAATGGGCTATTTGTTGCCAGAGGCGCGTTTGGAATTGGAAGGAGATAGAACGACCATTTTTGTCAATGAACCCTTGCAATTGACGATTGACAGCAACTCCCCTATCGAAGAAATTATTTTCAAGGATGGCGACTGTATTTTAGGTATCGATAGTGCTGCTTATGTTTTTTCTTCCCAACGAGCGGGTACGTTTCAGTTGAATGCGGAAATTACGTTTCAGAATGGCTATCATTTGGAAACAACTGCCATTGAGGTGGACGTTTCTTCGGCAAACAGTGCGCCAGTCATCCGCGATGTATTTCCCAGTTCAGGAGCGAATTTGTTGCAGCAAGAACAGATCGAAGTCTTTGTCAACGCCGACGATAGCGACAACGATCCCATCGAAGCGATGCTGCTCAATAGCAATGGTGACACGTTAGCGATAAGCAGCGAAGCACCTTTCTATTTCGTACTGACCGATTTGCTTTTAGGTTCTAATACCTTGCAACTTCGTGTGGTCGATGATCGCTTTGGATTCGACGAACGCACCCTTCTTTTTAACATCATCAATCCTACTCAATCAAATCTAATTACTGCGCGTCCCTTAGCTGCCGACGACGACATAGAAGAAAAAGACGATGGTACTATTGACGTGGAAGGTGATTTGGATTTGGGCGAAAAACTGACTGGCATCCGGTTTGCATTTGCGAGTATTCCACCAGAAGCGATTGTGGACAGCGCATTCGTTCAATTTAGTAGCCAAAAAGCCGAGCAAGACGGCGAAACGCGTATTCGTATTCAAGCCGAAAAAAGCACTAATTCGAACGCTTTGAACAGTGCTAGAGGAAACCTAGCTGCTCGGCAACGCACACAAGCCGTAGTCGATTGGTCGCCTGCGACTTGGGAAGGTGTGGGCGATAAAAGTGACGTACAACGCACGCCAGATCTGAGTGCGGTTATTGTTGAACTTTTAGCGCAAGATGGGTGGACAACTAGCAGTCCAGTTCATATTTTAGCCGACTTTGAAGCTGGATTCTCGAAGCGTTCTGCTTTTAGTTTCGATCAATCGCCTGCCGACGCGCCAGCCTTGCAAGTCCATTATCGTCTAGCTGTTGATGCTGCTGCTCCACCTGCCCCTGATGGCTTATTTTATACTTCTTTTGGTGGAAATAATGGACAGTTGACTTGGGAAACGCCTACTACAGAAGACATTCAGGGTTATATCATTTTCATCGAAGGTATATCAAATCCGATTTTTGTAGAAGACCCTAGCTACTTGTTTTTTAATTTGGAAGAGGGACAAGAGTATGTTGTCCGCATTCAAGCGATTGGGCAGTTGGGACTAAAATCAGCCTTGAGCGATGCCTTTGTTTTTCAACCCGATGTTACCACTTCTGCCTATACGATCAGCGAAGCCGAACTGTATGTATACCCTAATCCTGTGACTACGCAGGTGTTCATTCATAGCGAACGGACGGACTTACAGCTACGCCTGTTTGATCGTTCTGGACAAGAATTTGCGGTGACTTCTCGAAATAATGTTGTCACTGTGGCGCATTTGCCGTCGGGAATTTATTATTTGTCGATTCGGCAGGGTGAACAACGGACAGTGCGGCAGTTTGTAGTGCAGCGGTAGTTGTCAGAGATGTTAGATGTTAGACCTGCCTGACTGTCGTATATGGCAGGCAGGCATTATACTCGTTCCGTAAGTATCTGTAGATCAGAACGATATGATTTGATTGATTTTTATCTTAAAAAACCTTCACTACACAGTTTTTAAAATTTACTTGTTCCAAACATCGGAATAGAAACATAGAATATATATAACTTATATGACCTTATATGCCTTATATGTTTCAAAATCAGACAGCTCTTAGGCTAATAGATAATTTGAAACTCAAAAAGCTTAATGTAGAATCAATTCTAGCAAAAAAACGCAAACCACAACTATGAAATACCTATTTCTAATCTTCCTCTTCACCCTCCCCTTCTCTTGCTTCGCCCAAGCTTGGCAATGGCAAACGCCCGCTGACGATGCGGACGCAATTAGCGTCATTTTGATGGGCGACATGAACATTCAAGATCGAGAAGACCCAGCAGAAGGCTTTCAGTACATACTGCCGACCTTGCAAGCAGCCGATCTTCGATTTGCCAATTTGGAAGGCGCATTTGCAGGTACAGATCGTTCGAATACGTGGGGCGATGTGGCGCATAAATTCGCGTGGCGACATTCTGAACCCGAAATGGTAGAAGGCTTAGTCGCAGCAGGCTTTGACGTAGTGGGTGTGGCGAATAATGTGACATATCCATACACCGCTTTGCAAAAAAGTCTAAAAGTATTGGATGAAGCTGGCATTCAGCATACTGGTGGTGGCGACAACCTGGAAGAAGCACATCAACCTGTCATCATCGAACGAAAAGGAACGAAAGTCGGCTTTTTACAATATGCGTGTACGGTTTTCCCATTCGATCATGCTGCGCAAGCGAATCAGCCTGGCATCGCGGAAGTAAAAGTACACACGTCTTATCAGCCGCCTGCCAATTTGGACAAACCTGCGCAACCACCTATTGTCGTCAGTACGCCTGAAGCGGCTTCTTTAGCACGCATGGAAGCGGACATCAAACAGCTAAAAACCGAAGCAGATGTTGTTGTCGTGTCCTACCATTGGGGCGTTTCCAATACCTATGAACCTGTGGACTATCAGCGCACCATTGCGCGAGCTGCTATCGACTCTGGTGCAGACGTAATTTTGGGACATGGCCCACACAAAATTCAGGCGGTGGAAATGTGGAACGAGCGTCCGATTTTCTTTTCGGTTGGGAATGGCTTATTTGACTGGTGGAAAGGACGAAAAAGTCCTGATGGATTGATGGTTCGTTTGTTAATTGATGAAAAAGAACTGCAAGAAGTGAG
>CAYLPW010000248.1:0-7073 GCA_964385665.1 uncultured Saprospiraceae bacterium | reverse complement strand
TTCGCTACTCGGCAGGCTGCCAAACAATACAAACTATCCGGATAGACACCGATGATATAGTCAATGTGTTCTTCCTGCACTACTTTTTTTAATTGTCGACACAAGGCATTAAACCGAGATCGGCGTAGTCGTTCAAAATAGCGTGCGCCTCGACCGCCTATGGTGAATTCAGAGGAAAAGTAGATGAATTTTGGGGATGAAGCTGAACGTTCTAGTCGATTGGGGCGAAAGTAGTCTGTGCCTCCGAATACGATAAGTTCATCAGCCGTGAAGTTTTTAGCTAATTGCTCCACGATGACGCTAGTGCCGCCAGGACGGGGTAGGATGCTCCAACTTACGAGTAGAATTTTCAGTTGTGTTTAGTTTGTTAGTATACGTAAAACTAGGTCGTCGTGGGAAACGACAACCTAATGAGCGTTCAGCCGTTGCGTCCAGCTTTCGGCAATCTCCTCAAAAGTCGTTTGCAGATCTTTAGTGATTCCCCAATTTGGATAGTGTGCTTTCATTTTGCTCAGATTGGAAATGTAGCACATGTGATCGCCTTCCCTATTTTGATCAGAGTATTGATAGTTCATGGGCTGGCCAGTGATGCGTTCGATGCGCTGGAATGCTTCTAAAATAGAGGTAGAATTAGCGCGACCGCCACCGATGTTGTACACTTCCGCTTTGCGAGGAGATTTAAAAAATTCTTCGATGAATCGGGCGACGTCGTAGGAGTGAATATTATCGCGGACTTGTTTGCCTTTGTAACCAAAAATGGTGTATTCACCACCCGTTATATTCACTTTGATTAAATAGCTCAAAAAGCCATGTAATTCAACACCAGAGTGATTAGGCCCTGTCAAACAACCGCCGCGCAACGCACAAGTCGGCATATCAAAATAACGTCCGAATTCTTGTACCAAAATATCTGCTGCTACTTTGGACGCCCCAAATAGGGAGTGTTTCGATTGGTCGATAGTGAACGTTTCTTGAATGCCATCCTGATATTGCTCGTCGGCGAAGTCCCAACGCGTTTCTAGTTCGTTTAGGTTTAGTTGATTAGGCGCATCACCGTACACCTTATTGGTACTCATGTGTGCGAATGGCGACTCTGGACAATATTCTCGCGCGGCTTGTAAGAGATTGAGCGTCCCGCCTGCATTCACGTCAAAATCATCAAACGTGCGACTAGCTGCCAGATCATGGCTAGGCTGCGCGGCGGTATGGCAAATGTAGTCAGGTCGAAGTCGTTCAAACAATTCAGCTACCCCTTTTCGATCTCGAATATCTAGCTCGATGTGTTCGAATTGTTCACACTGCTCTTCCAGCGTCGACTGCGCCCAACGCGTATCGCCTTTCGGTCCGAAAAAGCTCGCTCGCATATTGTTGTCGATGCCGTAGACTTTCCAACCCAACCGATCAAAATGTCGAACAACTTCCGAACCGATTAAACCTGAAGAACCCGTTACTAGTAGTGTTTTAGTAGTCATTTATTTTTGTAATAGACGTTAGATAGTAGACAAAAGCCAAAAATATATAGCTTCCTAAATTCACTTTCCATGGTACAATCACCTCTCTCACCTCTCGAAACTCTCTCACCTCTCACCTCTCACCTCTCGAAACGCTCACTTTTCACTCCCTCACTACCTTCGTCGCAAACGTCAATGTCAACCAATAAATACCACTTGTAAAACTCTCATGCGTAACTCCAAATACGACAACAGAAAGTAACAACAATACTTGTAGATGTTGAAACTGTCGAAGGGGAACGGAAGCAGGTAGTTGCAGTTGATAGAAACGCTTTCGAGCGACCACATACAAATAGGCGAGATAGCAGACTAGTCCAAGAATACCATACACAGCAAGAATCGTGAAGTAGTCGCTATGAGCAGTCAAATAGTACCCAAATACGACCATCTCGTAAATATCCTGACGAGGACTGTCTCGAAAAAATTCGGCAAAACGCGCTTTAAACTGCCCGATGCCTAGTCCTATAAACTGCGTCTGAATGGAAGCGTCAATGACCCCTTGCCAAAGCGTCACTCGGACATTTTCCTCCGTAACCCCCCTTTCCAGTCGGTTAAATACGATAAGCGGTGCAGTGATGTCAAATTTGCCGTAGCGCAGTACACCTAAACTAAAAACAACAGCCCCAATAACCGCTAAAACGATCTTGCGACGTAGTCGCTGAATGCTAAACAAGTAGACAAGTCCTATCGCCAATATAATCAAACACGTTCGACTACCTGCAATCACAAAGGAAACCAACATAGCTATTAAAAATAAAATAACCATGAACTGCTTAAACTTGCTTCGCTGTCTGAAATAGACGAACAGAAAGAGAGATACGGTCAGCAAAGCAAAGCCTAGGTAGTTGGGATTGTCCATGAAGCCAGCTTGTCGCTCAAAGTTTTGGAGGATGACAAAGCCGTTTAGGATATTTACTACATTCACCATCACGCCAGCTAGGAGCGACCAAAAAATGGCTTTAATTTGCTGAACACTTAGGGAAAGATTTTTGACAACGAAGAAGACGGATAGATAGATGAGCAGCTGAAATAAATCGTTGTAAAACAGCCCCATAGAGAACTGCTCCGTAATCATTCGGAAGCCTGAGACGACCAATCCGTAGGCAAACAGCGCGTACAGTAAGCCATCCTGTCGAATATCCTGACGAAGCTGGATGCCTCGAATATTTTTAAAGGCGAAAACAGCCGCAATACTGAGGGCCACTACGCGATAAGGCTTAAAAATCGTTTCTATTTGAAACAAATCTTCCAGTATCATTTCTAGTGGCACAAAGAAGGCGTAGATGCATAAGAGATTGAATAGCAGTAGATTAATATCTATTTGCCACGAGTTGCTTCTATTGTCAAATGTGATGGTAGACATCAGTCGACTGTTTCTAATATTTTCGCAACAGCTTCGATGGAACGCGTCGTTGCTTGTCCATCCATGTGGTAGCATTCTCGATAGATACTAGCCTGTCGCTGTTCAGAACGCGCTTTTGGTTGCTCCAAATCTGCCTTTAATTGTTGTTCTAATTCCTCAAAGCTCTTCACCACAGCCACTCCACCCATTTCCACCAGTTTCTTTTGATGCGTGTAATCAATCAGACGCCGCGCTGACTTCCAGTAGGTGAGTTCGTCGTTGGCATCGAAAGCGGTTAGAATGACCGGCTTATCATAGATCAATGCTTCGATAGAAATGGTTGATCCAGAGTTCAGGCACACGCTACAGCCTGCCATTATTTTCGCCAAGTCGTTCATGTCTTCGCGTTGCATACTCCACCGCAGTTGGCTATCAACTAACTTTGGAATATTGACGTAGACGCGCTGGCTTTGAATGCGTTTTAATCGTCCTAACCAAGACTTGGCACTCGTCGAAAAGTTGCCTTGTACAATGTGTGGATGCGGGCGCACGACGAACTGCATATCTTCTCCAAATACATTTCTTTCTATCGATTTGGCTATCCATTCGACAATGTCGATTTCTCTCGGTGCGAATCGATCTGCACTCATCGCGAAGAACAAATACGGCTTTTCAGGATGCAATCCATAACTTTCAAGCAGTGCTTTATGCTCGTCCGTTCCGCGCATTTCGACGTGTCGATCAAAGTGTGGCACTCCGCAAATATGTACCTTATCTTTTTCGATTTGATAATACACTTCTAGTTCCTCTTTCATCACATCGCCCCATAAAATGTAATGATCGGCGATGACTGGAAAAATTCCTTTGCTCGTGATATTATCCCAACTCAATAAATGCAAGGCAGTAGCGATTTTCAACTGCTGAGCAGCATATAAAGCCTTGGCTTCCAATAGATTGACTGGATAGAGTGAAACGAGTAGTTTAGGATTAATTTCTCGGAGTATATTTTCAAAAAAGGAGGATTTCAGGTGTTGCTGTTCCCTTTGCTGAAAACGCGTTTTGATGCTTGGAAATCGTTGAATCAACCGATGAATAAGCATGTAATAAAACGGGCGAATCAAGCGTAGCGGGTGTTTGGAGGTGTTGAATCGAGTTGCATAGATATGCTTTTCCCAAAGGGCGGGATTGGCTTTAATGTCTTCTAAATAGTACTTGCGTCGGAAAAGGTAGTTTTCGCCCCAAAAGTTCTGTTTCTCAGCTATGCCATACACGCTAATGTTTTTGTGTTCACCTAGCTGCTTGATGTTTTCATCGTCCGCATCTTGTGTCAGGATAGCGATTCGTTTACCCTGCTCTGCCATACGCAATAGCAATCGCGTCTGAATCAACATTCGCGCTGCAATACCAAAGGAAATTAAGTAGCAAACATCGACCTGCTTACTCACCATGTGCAGCTCGTTCTTTTTTCCATGCTTTCACTAGCAAGTCCGTAATTAGTAAATCACGTTCCGAATCCACATTCGCCAACCAATCAGGCGACATGATGTATGCTTTCTTATTGGGAATAATGAGTTCTTTCTGTTCTCGAAAAGCGGCTGTTCGTATCGCATAAATACACCCATTGCGCAAATAAACTGGCGTCAAATCTTGTCGCCGCAATCGTTCCCCATCTTCCACCAATGTAATCATATTGTTTTCCTCATCTACATTGTACATTTTGGCTGGATGCACATCTTGCATAGGCACTACGGAAATGACGCTATCTAAATGCTCCTCTGCTTCCAATAGTGCCACTACTCGATCTATGTCTTCACCAGTGCGAATAGGAGAAGTCGGTTGCAACAAAACAATGATGTCATACTGTCTATTTTGCTTTTCTAACTCTTCAATGACGTGTAGCACAACTGGCGAACTCGGCGTATCATCACGTGCTAATTCTGCTGGTCGATGAACCACTTCCCCACCCCATTCATGCACGACGGCTGCTATCTTTTCACTATCCGTTGTCGTAACGGTATCTGTGATGGTCTTGCTTTCTTTTGCACATTCGATAGCGTAGCTAATCAAAGGTTGTCCATCAACTAGTCGAATATTTTTGTCTTTCACCCCTTTTGAGCCTCCTCTAGCGGTAATGACGGCGAGTACTTTCATCGGTTTAAGCAAAATTGAAGTTGTTGAGCATTGATCGTTCCGAGCGGTGCTTCTACCAATTCAAAAGCATGAATATCTTCCTCCTCAAAATGATGATACTCCCATTCGCGCTGTAGATTGTTTCGCAGAAAACGAGCATTGGCGGTACGTCCGTCGACGACGATCAGCGTACCTGGCAGTAAGAAAGGTTCTATTAATAGAATATCAGCTGCCATCGGTAAGCGGTCGACAGCACGTGTAGAGATACCTCGTACATCGCCGTTTGTACTGTACTGATCGGGACCATCTAGATAAATTAGATCTGGACAAATATTGGGCAGTTCTTTGTACATGGTGCAAGCACGACCATTGAACGTCGTCATTTCTACGGCGGAATAGTGCAGATGAATCATCGGTCGCAACTCATCGGGCAGTTCCTCGCGGACATGTTCTAGCCACTTCAAATTGTTGTCGATGGTATGTAGCTCAAATGGATTGCCACGTCGTAATTTTTCTCTGACATAGTCACCGTATATGGCTTCGTTTTGCTGCAGTCCTTTTGCCAGCACACGCGTGCTTTTGCCTACTCCAAATTCCAGAATAGTGGTCACTCGCCTATTGCGCACCAAAAAATGGAGACGTGTCAGATCATCCAATTCTGGTGGAAGTGGCGTTGTATTGTCTTCATCGACAGAGGTGTAGATATCCTTTTTCAGTTTTCGATCTATGCTTTCAGCAGCCAATCGTTCTATATTGAAGAGTTGGTGTAAATTCTGCTCCAAATACCACTGATCGTAGTCCAATGACTGCCCTGTTGCCCGATCTAAGAAAAGTCTATCTTTTAAATCCATGCGTTAGTAAGGTAATTTTTTGTCGTATGTTAAGGGAACGGTAGCTAGTAAATCCGCCATTTGTCGACCTGCATTTCCATCGCCGTATATTTCGTCCGTATCGTGTCGTCCATGTTTTATCTGTTGTTGAATGGCAGCTTTGATTTCATCTTTGTCGTAACCTACATCCACTACATTTTTACCACGTTCTCGTCCAGCTTGTCGTGATCCAATATTGACCACTGGTACACCTAAATAAGAACACTCTCGGATACCGACACTGGAGTTGCCGACTAAACATTGCGCGTTTAATAGCAGACGCAAGAAGTCATGCGGCTCCATGTTCTTAAAGAAGTGAAGATGTGGTAATTCATAATGCTCTCGAAAGACACGAATGCCTTTTGATGTGCCGTCCGAACCTGCATCGACATTCGACCAAAACCAAAAGGTAGGAATTTTTAAGTCTCGAATGGCGTGTAAAGTCTCTTCGATATGCTGTCGCGAAGAATTGTGTTCCGTCGTCACAGGATGTTGCATCACAACTAGATAGCCATCGGAATAGTCAGGTTGTTCGCCTACGCCGCTATATTTTTCGTAGGGGTCAAAGTTGAGTTGTGGTTGTGTGCGTACTTGTTCCGCTAGGTCGATGGACGGGCAACCTGTTAGAAAAACTTGTTTTTCCAATTCGCCCATCCGTAGGACACGCTCTTCTGCTTTTTTGGACGACACAAAATGCAAGTCAGCCAACTTCGTGATGGCATGTCGCACTTTCTCGTCGATGTTGCCAGTCACTTCGCCTCCTTGAATGTGGACGAGCGGAATGTTCATATAAGAAGCGGCTATCGCGGTTGCCATTGTTTCGTAGCGGTCTGCGATGGTGACGACCGCATCTGGTTGCAACTGCTGAAATATGCTGGATAGCTCAATAATGCCTAAACCAGTCGTTTTCGCTTGGGCCAGTAGATTTTCACCTTCTAGCACGGTTAATACTTTCGCTGCTATGGCAAAGCCGTCGTTTTCCATGGATTGAACAGCCGCGCCGTAGCGATTGAGTAGCGCAGAAGCGGTGACGACTAGTTGTAGCTCTAAATCTGGATGTGCTTGAATGGCTTGCAGCGCCGTTTTAATGCGGCTGTAGCTCGGTCGTGCAGTGACGACGACGGTTATTTTTCTTTTGGACAGCAATTTTTAAAAATGTAAAACGCTAAATGTTGAATGTTGATCGCAGAAGTACGTGTGCTGTAAATGTAAAATGTAAAA
>CAYLPW010000247.1:0-7102 GCA_964385665.1 uncultured Saprospiraceae bacterium | reverse complement strand
CTATGGTGATTCCACAATTGCGTCAAGTAGCTTTGCTCCACTTTTCGGCTGATGCTTAGCTCAACGCTACCACCCATCTGTTTTCCACCAGCATAAATTTTCTCGCCGACTTTTCGGAGAACAGGCTCGGATTCGCCAGTGACGAAGCTGTAGTCAATCTGCGCCTCGCCTTTCAGCAAGTAGGCATCTGTTGGGATGATTTCTTGATGTTTGATTAGAATAGTATCGCCAATTTGTAGCTTATTTAGAGGTTTTTGGATCAACTCATCCCCTTCGCGCACTTGCACCGCAATAGGAAAATACGACCGATAGTCCCGCTCAAAGGAGAGATGATGATAGGTTTTTTGCTGAAACCATTTGCCGATCAATAAAAAGAAGATCAAACCAGCCAAACTATCCAAATAACCTGCACCACTTTGACTCACAATCTCGAACACACTACGCCCAAACAAGGTCAACATCCCCAAAGCAATTGGGACATCAATATTCAAGTGCCGGTTTTTGAGGGAGAAAAGTGCCGATTGCAGATAGTCGCGCCCACTGTACACCAATGCAGGAATGGCTAATGCCAAATTGAGCCAACCAAATACGCGCTGAAAGGAACTAGCTTCCAACCCTAAATATTCTGGAAAACTAAACAGCATAATATTCCCAAACACAAAGCCAGCCAATCCCAACTGATAGTACAGTTTTCGGCTGACGGCAGGGCGCGTCTCGTTGTCCAATTGATCGAGTTGCAAGCTAGGCGCGTAGCCAATGGAAGCAAGCAATTCCACGACTTTTCGTAGGCTGGTCATTTGCGCATCGAAGGTGATGCTGACGCTGCGTTTTAGGAAATTGACTTTGGAGGATACCACTGGCTCGTGCAGGCGATATACGTTTTCCAATAGCCAAACACACGACGCGCAGTGAATTTGTGGCAAGTGAAAATGAACTTTGACGATCTGCTCGTCCTGAAAGTCGATTAAGCGCTCTTGCACATCTGGATCATCCAAATAGGCGTAGACTTCCACTGCTCTACCTTTCAGCGAGATACCAGGACGCGTTTCGATGTCGTAGTATTGGCACAGATCATTCTGCTCTAATATCTCATACACCATTTTGCAGCCAGCACAGCAGAATACATGTGCGTTGGATTGTATTTTATCGTCGGTACAGGTTTCGCCACAGTGGTGGCATTGTAGTTGTATATCTGTCGTTGTCATCTATGCTATTTCAAACAACTAAAATAGGCCGTTCCTCAACGATAGAAGGTGATAAAAGTCATATAATGGGTTGATCTTATTCGTCGTCTTCTCTTCCTTTTTGATCTAGGTTTGCCAAAAAAGAGACAAACATGTACGACAATCTAATCGCTAAATATGATGTACCTGCCCCACGTTATACCAGCTATCCGACCGTGCCGTATTGGCAACGAGAAGTACCGACGGTGGATGCTTGGATGAAAAGTGTAAAACAGGTAGTGGCAGCAGGTGAACCCATTAGCCTATACATTCATCTCCCTTTTTGTGAGCAATTGTGTACCTATTGCGCTTGCAACAAACGCATTACCAAAAATCATGCAGTCGAGCAACCTTATCTAGAAGCTTTGTTACAGGAATGGGACATCTATTCCAAAGCAATTGGCTACCGCCCGATGGTCAAAACCATCCATATCGGCGGTGGTACACCAACGTTCTTTTCACCTGACCATTTACGCGCTTTTCTAAAACGACTATTAGGAATGGTGCATGTAGCCGAAGACTACGAGTTTAGTTTTGAAGCACATCCCAACAATACGACTAAAGCACATCTAAAGGTACTTTATCAGATGGGTTTCCGACGCATCAGTATTGGGGTGCAAGATGTAGATGCTACTATTTTATCACTTATCAATCGTCAGCAGACACTTGAAGATGTAGAGCGAGTGACCCAACAAGCCCGAGCAATTGGCTACACCTCCATCAATTTTGATTTGGTATTTGGCTTACCTACACAAACGACACAACATATCATCCGAACGATGAAGGTGGTGAAGCGACTGCGTCCAGATCGAATTGCCTTTTATAGTTACGCGCATGTGCCTTGGAAAAGTCCTGGACAACGTGCGTATTCTACCATTGATCTACCTATGGGTACTCAAAAGAGAGCATTGTATGAATTGGGAAAACGACTATTGCAACGCATGATTTATGAAGAAATAGGCATGGATCATTTTGCGTTGCCTAATGATGAGTTGAGTATTGCTGCACGTACTGGACAATTGCACCGAAACTTCATGGGCTATACAGATAGCTATACGCCTTTGATGATCGGATTGGGTGCTTCTTCCATTAGCGATAGTTGGGGGATGTTCGTTCAAAATGAGAAGAAAGTGGAAGACTATCAAGCCGCAGTAGCTACGGGTACGTTACCGCTCATAAAAGGGCATGAGTTGAGCGAGGAAGATTTATTTATTCGAGAACATATTTTAAGATTGAGTTGTCAGTTTGCTACTTCTTGGTCTGTCGAGGACGAAAAGTTGGATTGTTTACAGACAGCACTTATCAAGTGGTCAGCGATGGAACAGGATGGCATCTTGGAATTAATAGATGGGGGCATCCAAGTGACAAAAACTGGACGTTCTTTCATTCGGAATATTTGTATGGCGCTGGATGCTCGGTATTGGGAAAAACAGACACAACAGCAAGTGTTTAGTCAGGCGATTTGAGTAAGGAAAGCATGATTAGGCGCAGGTTGCTTTTACCCAAAAAAAGAAAAGGCACGCCCCTTCGCGCACCTTAACCAAAGTTTTCCATTCAGTATGTTTATTCGCCTTGTTTTTTGAGAAAAATGCAATCGGTAAAAGGGAGAAAAAGAAGACGGTCACCAATAGCTCGTACTCTGGCAACCGCCTTCCGAACTATAGGGTATTCAAAATGTGTATCTTTAGCATTCTTTAGGAATTGGGTGTTGGATAAAAGAAGCATTAGAAGTTATACGATTCATTGTGTACTCACAGTTGACACCACAAAAATAAGAGGTTTTAGAACGCTATGCCATTTTCCGTTTGAGAGGGAAGATTTACGAACAGAATTTACGTGTTCTTTAGCTAGCTTTACAAAAATTTAATTTTGTAAATTACTGATTACCAAACACATTTTGAGTATCATTTGGATTTTCTTTAGACAAAGGATAAAAAA
Organism: uncultured Saprospiraceae bacterium; assembly: GCA_964385665.1. GTDB lineage: Bacteria > Bacteroidota > Bacteroidia > Chitinophagales > Saprospiraceae > JAAUTG01. The sequence continues at coordinate 3,941 of CAYLPW010000247.1, read as the reverse complement.
GGGTTAAAGACTGTGCACGCTTACTTTTTTGGACTGCTAGAAGGGAATTCTACTCTACTTCTTGCACCGCTGCAAATGTAAATCCAACATCCACGTCCATGTCCGATCGGGCATTGCGCAGTTGATTAGCGCCCTCATTGGTGACTTGTGTTTCCCAAAGATAGACGCGCTTCAGGGCGGACATTTCTTGTAAGATGGGAATAGCTTCATCCGTAATGTTAGTGTGATGCAGATTGAGAGAGGCTAGATGTTTGAGTTGATTGATATGCTTCATCACCCCGTCGTCAATTGGATTATTTTGCAATCGAAGGCGCGTTAGATTTTCTAGTTGTGCCAATGGTGCAAACTGCTCGTCCGTCAATTGCGTATTGCTTAAATCCAACCAGGTGATTTGTTCTTTCGCCGCTAATAAAGCCTCAAGATTTTCCACCTCCTCCCCTACTGCACGTACTTCTATCCACCCCAAATCGCCAGACAATGGCATCACTTCAAAACCTGCCTTTTCCAACTGTACGGCTACTTGTTCATCTATATCGTCCACCTTTGTTTTCTCGTAGTAAGGTTTTTCAGATAGATCAACTTTGTAGTCATCTACCAAAATAGTGGCAATACTTTCAGGTACTTCTTGATCTTTCAGCTTTAGTTCTGCCGAAGCGTCCGTATCCAACCACCACTCTAGCAAGCGAATTTCTTGAAAACTCATCGGCTCGCCTTTCAAGGGCATGTATTTTTCATGGTCGGGCATCAAGGTTACACGTCTGAATAATTCACTTTCATTAGCACTTCCCGATACAAAAACTGCTCCATGATCGCCACCAGTAGCTAGTTGCTCAAAAGTTGTCATATTCAATCCGCCCCGTTGCACTTCATCGTTGTGGCAGTCCATACATTTTGCTGCGAAAATGGGTGCTACAATATCCGCATACACATAGATGGAATCGACTTCCTTATTAATCGCTTTGCTTTCTTCTACTACCTCTTCTTCTCCCAATAAGGCTTTGATTGGCTTTGGTGCATATTCGGTCAAGTAGGTCGACCCATGTGTCATATTGCCGCCCAAATGCCCAACAACTCCCAACAACGCTAACGTTCCCACATTCAATAGCCGATGACCAACATAACTTACCTTGACTCGTCCACTTTTCACAAAATAGACCCCAAAAGCAGCTACTGTTAGCCCAATCCCAGTCCACCGATGCCAGAACAACGTATCTTCATTATAGCCGCCTTCATTCGCCAGCAACCAACCCAATCCAGCTGCTACTGCTGCACTCACGCCTCCCATCAACCACGCAAATGCCACAAATCGCTGTGCATTTTCAGACCGATAGCACCATTCAATCAAAATACCTAAGATTAGAAAGCCAATCGGCAAATGCACCATCAGTGGGTGAAAACGTCCGAGAAAAGTATCGAGTAGAATCATGTTTTTGTAGTTGGTTGAATTGGTGTAATTGGGGAAACTGGGAAAATTGGTTTAAGTGGCAGAACTGTTGTATTTGATGAATTAATAGCCTATCAAACTGACGATCCAACGTGTTCCATTTAAGCAGTTAATGCTGAATGAGCCAATAGCCAATAGCCAATAGCCAAATTAAGCTAATATATCGCGCACCACCTCCCCATGCACATCCGTCAATCGGAAACGTCGACCTTGATATTTAAAAGTCAGTTTTTCATGATTGACACCTAGTAAGTGCATCAGCGTGGCTTGAAAATCGTGAACATGAACTGGATTCGTCTGAACATTATAGCCAAAATCATCTGTCGAGCCGTAGACCATTCCTTTCTTAATGCCTGCACCTGCCATGAAAATAGTAAAGCACTTAGGGTGATGATCGCGTCCGTAATTGTCAGCCGTGAGTTGTCCTTGTGAGTAGTTGGTTCGTCCGAATTCACCGCCCCAAATGACGAGTGTATCTTCCAGCAAACCACGTTGTTTCAAATCCATAATCAAAGCTGCACTGGCTTGATCGGTCTCTTTGCATTGCCACTTGATCGCTTTGGGAAGATTGCCATGCTGATCCCAACCTTGATGATACAATTGGATGAATTTGACATCGCGCTCGGCGAGTCGACGCGCCAATAGGCAGTTGGCAGCAAACGTGCCAGGTGTTTTAGAATCTTCGCCGTACAAGTCGTAAATATAGTCGGGTTCGCCGTCGGTATTCATGATTTCTGGTACCGACGTTTGCATACGGAATGCCATTTCGTACTGCGCCATACGTGCCTGAATTTCAGGATCGCCGACATCTTGTTGATTGATGGCTTCTAACTGTTGCAGATAGTCCAATTGATCTTTGCGTCCGCTTTCACTTACACCAGGTGGATTGTTGAGGTACAAGACAGGATTTTTGCCAGCTCGAAACTGGATGCCTTGATGCTGTGACGGTAGAAAACCATTGCCCCAAAGCCGTGAGTACAAAGGCTGTCCAAATTTATTCTTCGTCACCAGAACGACAAAGCTAGGCAAGTTTTCATTGTCACTGCCTAGTCCATAACTTACCCAAGACCCAATGGACGGGCGACCAGAAAACTGCGAACCCGTCTGTAGAAACGTAATCGCAGGATCGTGATTGATGGCTTCGGTGTACATAGATTTGACAAAACAAAGTTCATCGACGATTTGGGAAGTATAAGGCATCAATTCACTGACCCAAGCTCCACTTTCGCCGTGTTGCTTAAAGTTGAAGTGCGTACCTGCTAATGGAAAACGCGCTTGTCCAGCTGTCATTCCTGTCAAACGTTGTCCTTTGCGGATGCTTTCTGGCAGGTCTTCTCCATTCATTTTTTGGAGCAACGGCTTATGGTCGAACAAATCCAACTGCGACGGTGCGCCACTCTGAAAAAGGTAGATCACACGCTTGGCTTTGGCTGGGAAGTGGAGTCCGCTCTCTAGGAGACCGTTTCCTTTATCCATTAAAGTATCGCGTCCGAACAAGCCCATTGGGTCAAGTAGATTGCCGACGGCTAGTGCGCCTAATCCTAGGGAGGTGCGCTTGAAGAAATCGCGGCGGGTGTAGTTGGTGTTTTCGTGATGGCAGTGCATTTGTTGAGCTTTTGGCTGTTAGCTACTGGCGGTTAGCTGTTCAGCGGTTTGTTTGAATTTAGCTGGTCGTTTCTTCGGTTTGGACTTCGGGATAGGCTGCGTAATCGGTGTATTGTCTTTGATCGGCGGGGATGAAGCCCAGTACGATATCATTGCGTTCTACTCCTTTTTCGATTAGTTCTTCGGCAATTGAGCGATCTGTCCAATTGCATTGTAGCCAAATTTTTTCGTCTTTAATATCTAGATGGATCATACAATCATGACTAAAATGGCTCTCTAGCCACCCGAGCTGCATCACCAAATAATGATTATTCTTGGTATCAGCAATCACTTGACTTTCAATTTCCTCTATTTGAGATGCGACTTGAGCGTATTCTTCTAGAACACTGATAATAGACTGTTGATAAAGCTCTAATTTGTTATCCATAGTGTAATTTCTCTTAAACTATCCTATTATCTTTTGTAGAAATTCATTGAATGATTTAGCAAATAAATTATCTGTTGAATTTAGTCGTATTTCTCCAGTTTCTAGTTTTATATAGAATGTTCCATCAATATCATTTGAAAAAAATTCTAAATATCCATTTTTCAGCTCTTTGTTATTCTTATTTTGTTGATAAATACCTAAACACGGAGTGTCATAGTCATCATAGATAGAATAGATTTCATCTCCAAAAATCTCAGCATATCCAACTTCTTTTAGAAAATCTCGGTACTCTGTTGGAATTTGAATACCTAATATTTCTTCTAATTGCACAATTCTGTCCTCTGAGTTCCCTGTACCCAAATTGTCTATCGAATGCTCTTTTAATAGCTCAACAACGTTCTTTCTACTCATCTTTAACTAAATCATGAAATTTGTCTCTTGCTGCCATATTGTTTTTTACTAAAT
>CAYLPW010000246.1:0-7125 GCA_964385665.1 uncultured Saprospiraceae bacterium | reverse complement strand
TTGATTGACAATTTGAAGTTTTAGGTAATTATCGTGGTTTGTACTATTGAAGTCAAAACAACCTTCTCTTTTATTTGGAAAATGCTACTTTTGCGCCCTTAACGCCAAATTAACTATCGAAAGGCTCTATTATTTGTTACGAATATTAGGAAGCCACGTCGTAAGAATAGATCAAAGGTGCATTTCTACTGTTCCTTCGATAGAATCAATCTAACCAACGAGAATACTACTATGCTAATACAACGATTTAAATCTAAGATACATCGCGTTAAAGTAACAGGAGCTGATTTAAACTATGAGGGCAGCATTACTATTGATGAAGCCTTGATGGAAGCTGCTAATATTTTGGAAGGAGAGCGCGTCCAGATTGTAAATAACAACAATGGCGAACGTTTTGAAACTTATGTGATTCGAGGCGAACGCGATTCAGGTATGATTTGTCTGAATGGAGCTGCGGCGCGAAGAGTACAAGTGGGCGATTTAGTCATTATTATCTCATACGCCTTAATGGATATAGAAGAAGCGAAGAAGTTTAAACCGATCGCCATTTTCCCAGACGATGACAACCGTCTGATTGGGTAGATTGACGAGAGGATAACGACTATTAAACTGTTTCTCAACATGAATTGAAATAGGAGACATACCACAAGTGAAGGGATGTCTCCTATTTGCTTTTACCCTTACTCTACTCGCTTACTCGACCTCGGATATTCCAGTTTACACTCTCTGGCGTTGTCGCTGAAAAAGATTTCCATTCTGGATCGTCAGCACGAAATAGCCAGTCTCCATCTTGCTGATTAGGACCAGCATCGCAGCCGATAGATCGCTGTGTTTGTGTATGTAATACACGTACGCCCAACCACAAGTCCTCTCCTGTTATTTCAATCGGTGTCGCTAAGGTGTGATCGTTCCAATCTGGTAATGACAGGCCGCTGATTCTGGCTTTGTACAGCTCTGTACCTGGTTCAGTTGAGGTACCTGGCCCGAATATGACTACGTCTACCAATTCAGGTTGTTCGCCAGCATAAAAAGTTATTTCCTCCAAGAATCGACCTTTATAGTCTTCCAGTTCTTCTTCTCCAAAACGCACTGCAAACGTATGCTCACCAAACGGCAGCACTGGTCCTGAAAACGGTTCACCATCGTAACTGAGGGTAGTGGATAAATCCGCTTCGTTATCATCGTCGTCGTTGCAAGCACTAAAAAATAGAATAGGAAGAAGTAATAATACTATTTGCCATGTGTTCTTCATCGTCATTAATGGTTTTGATCAATCAAATAATTTCTCTGTTTGTTAGTCTTTAGTCACAGAAATTTTTGTGCCTATCAATTTTTGTAAATCAAGACTATTGTACGACAAGATAAGTCCGAACGAGTTGTCAAACAATGGACATGCTATTAAAAAGCCGTTAAAGAGTGGACTATTTTGTTAAGTAAGCGTGAAAGTAAAAAGACCTATTGCAGTCGTAAAACACAATAGGTCTTAGGAACGGCAACAAAACGAATCCTAACCTAGTAGTGATGAATTCATTCAATCCTCGTTCTTCATTATAGTGATTGGTATAGTTCTGCGACTACTCGCTTACAAACTGAATATATTTTTCAACTCATCCACCATATCTAGCTTCTCCCAAGTAAAGGTTTCCACTTCATGCTCTGCCAGCTCACCTGATCCACTTTGAAACGTGATTGTTTTTACTTCAGAAGTTCGCCCCATATGTCCATAAGCTGCTGATTCTGAATAGATTGGACTACGCAATTTTAAACGTTTTTCGATAGCGTACGGACGCATATCGAAGGTCGCTTCTACTTTTTTAGCAATCTCGCTATCTGGTAAATTGACATTGGCAGTGCCGTACGTATTGATATATAAATTCGTCGGTTTCGCTACACCAATAGCATACGATACTTGTACCAGTACTTCCTCACAAATGCCAGCTGCTACCATGTTTTTAGCGATATGACGGGTCGCATAAGCTGCTGAGCGGTCTACTTTGGAAGGATCTTTTCCAGAAAATGCACCACCACCATGTGCGCCTTTTCCACCATAGGTATCGACTATAATTTTGCGTCCTGTCAGTCCTGTATCTCCATGTGGACCACCGATCACAAACTTTCCTGTTGGGTTGATGTGATACGTGATATTCGTATCGAAAAGAGCTTGTACACTTGCTTTACAAGAGGCTTTGACCTTTGGAATGACGATGCTGATGATGTCCTCTTTGATCTTGGATAACATGATGTCATCTTCTCCAAACTCGTCGTGTTGCGTCGATACTACAATAGTATCAATACGTACAGGCTTGTTGTCGTCTGAGTATTCAATCGTCACTTGCGACTTGCTATCGGGACGCAAGTACGTCATTTCTTTTCCTGCTTTCCGAATGGCTGCCAGTTCTTGTAAAATGCGGTGTGATAAATCCAACGCCAGTGGCATATAGTTGTCCGTCTCATTGGTGGCATAACCAAACATCATACCTTGGTCGCCAGCACCCTGATCTTCGTCTTTAGCACGTTCTACTCCTTGGTTGATGTCAGGTGACTGTTCGTGAATTGCAGAAAGCACACCACAAGAGTTCGCTTCAAACATATACTCTGATTTGGTGTATCCAATGCGTTCAATCACATCACGCGCGATCTTTTGCACATCCAGATATGTACGTGTCTTAACCTCTCCAGCCAACACTACTTGTCCTGTAGTCACTAGTGTTTCACAGGCTACTTTAGAGTCAGGATCAAAAGCAATAAAATGATCTAACAAAGCATCAGAGATTTGATCGGCTACTTTGTCTGGATGTCCTTCAGAAACAGACTCTGAAGTAAATAGATAGGACATAGAATTAAATTTAGTTGATGGATAAAAGCTAGCCACAGTTCGTTCAAGATTTCAAAGATCAATACATATGCTTGGCGTAGCTGGAAAAATTTGGCGCAAAAATAGGAAAATCTATCCTGTCAAGAAGGGAATCTCCACTTCGTCTTTCCTGAATTTTTGATTTCTTTGTCCGATGAAATCTAAAGTTATGCCATCTGCTCCACTACACGTCCTTCAGCAACCTATCTTATTAGCTACACAATCGCCTCGTCGTAAGCAACTGATGCAGGAAGCGGGCTTTCAGTTTCGAGCTAAAGCTACACATGTCGACGAAAGTTTTCCATCAACCATGCCTGTCGAAGCGATTGCGGAATTTTTAGCACAGAAAAAGGCAACAGCAGCACGCGATTGGATCGAGAATGAGGAAATTATCTTAGCAGCAGATAGCGTTGTCCTTCTGAAGAATAAAGTATTTGAAAAGCCCCAGAGCGTAGACGATGCTCATCGAATGCTTAGTGAACTTTCGGGACAAGTACATCGTGTTATTACAGGTGTTTGCTTCGCCAATAGAGATCGGATGCATAGCTTCTCATCGACTACTAGTGTACATTTTGAAGACCTAAGTCCAGAAGAGATTGAGTTCTATGTACGCCGATATCAGCCCTTTGATAAAGCTGGTTCTTATGGGGTACAAGAGTGGCTAGGACACTGCAAAGTGAAGCGACTGGAAGGCTCATTTACTAACGTGATGGGCTTGCCGATGTATGAAGTATATCATGAACTAGGTGAGTTTCTGAGCGCATCTACCAATTAGAACGTGATAGAGTAGACAAAGCGTGCGACCTACGATCAGCGGCGTAAATATAGTATAGACCACGAGCGAGAAGGTTAAACTGGTCGTAGAGTAGGTTGACGGAAGTAGCTGGAGGACATCGAATGCGTAGTTTTCAAAGGCGATCACCATTTGGTAAAGTTGTCCACGTGCCAATTGTATGGAGATTGTAGTCGACAGGAATAGCCTGTGCAAAACGATAAGGTAGATTGCTGAGTCGATCTAAGCTGTCTTTTAACAATAATGCCTCTCTGTCAATAGGGCGAGTAGCCACCGTCGGTAAGTCGTCATCGGATAGTCCTAACTCAAAACTTTTAGGAATGCCACCCAAACTGATCTGTGCTTGACTAGGTAATAGAAATAGCAGCGCCATTCCCGTCAAAAGAATAGAATTTCGGTAACTATTCAGCCTATTGAAAATAGACGACATCTTTCCACGCGCTATTATGCTGGAACAGGTCGATTAGATCAGCTAAAACATTACGCTTTTGCTTTCGAGCAGACATAATGAGACTTCTAATTCTTGCGAAATAGTAAGCCCCTTGCTTTGAGCGAAAGCAACCCGATATTTTCTGTTTTCCATTTTTTCTAATTGACCACAACGGTTCAGCTATGCGCCGTAGTGGGCTTTTGCCCGCTATGGACGTATAGTCATTGTGTGTGCCTTGAATGGTAAATATACCACTAAAAGCCAAGTGGTACAATAGTTAAAGGACTATTGGCTAGAGGGTGGAAGTCCCTTATGCGCAACGGTGACGCGTTGAAGCATTAGCAAGTCGCAAGGTTGCTGTTCGTGAGGACAGGACTGAAGTAAGCGCGCCTGCAAAAGTCGGTACGGACGTACAGGAACTGAATAAGAGGCTAGGAAATCTAGGGTGAGGTAGCACATCATACTGACGCCCTGTAGAAAAGGACTTCTTAGTAGATTCAGCTGGGATTGACGGAAAGCTATACTTCACAAGGGGAGCCCTTAATCCCCTTATTCGTGTACCAAGGGAGGTTTTGGACTAGATTCGGTATTTCTATACACCAAGAAGTCAGCAGAGGTCATAGTAGCAGTAACAGAGCTTAAACAACGAATTCCATGTTGGTAGTAGTGGTTTGAGAATATCTATGCTGTGAAGGACTGAACATTAACCTTTCTAAAATTTATATGGGAGCAGACGACCATTATAGATAGTTTTCTAGGGAGTCGGTAGCCCATATTAAAAGTCGGAAATAGCCTTGATTGGTGCAAAGAGCAATCAAGGAGATGGTTGGTGAACCGCCGTATACGCGACCCGTACGTACGGTGATGTGAGAGGCGCACTGACAGTCATTTACTTGGCTGTCAGCCGTCTACTCGATTCGCTATTCGTCTTTTTTTTCTTGTTTGCCCTATTGCCAAAACTCATTTGGTTTTATAAAGAAGACGGTATCAATGAAATAAAGCATTCCTTCAGCTGTTAATACGTTTTCATCGTGCAAATCTTCTATAACTAATCCAAGGTTTAGATTTTCATAATCATTGCGTCGTTTATTTTCAAAACCGTTAGAAGCCATGAAATCTTTTACTTTTTCGAGGTTTGTTATGCTGTCTGCTTTTATATAAGGTTGTTGAACTACCGCATAAAAAACGTTTTCTGACAGGTAAAAACCCAATAATTGATAAGCCGTATCAGCAAAAAAGTAATTATGTAGCAGAAGATTGTAGAAGTAATCTTCCCACGAAGCATAATATATGGCATCATTTAGTTTTATAACGTACTTCTCTGCTGTGATATAAACCTTTTGTTCTGCGCCACTTGCTATAAACCTTTCCTCTGGAATATTTTGGATTAGTAGCTTTTTAGATATCGCAAAGTCAATTAACTTCTTTGTTTCTTGTACTTTGTTTTGGTGTTTTTCTTCAGCCATTGGACTTGTTCTCTTGCCGCTTCTAAGGTGACTGGTAATTGTTTGGATAAGCGCATCATAGCTTGCGCCGCTCTTTCCCGAAATGAGATTTTGTAATTCATATTTTACTTGTTTTATATTCATTCATCTTTTTGATACAAGAAAAGACTTTTTCCTTAAATTGAAAAAAAGAGATTTATTCTTGATACTCCTCTTTTTGATGAAAGCGAACGGTCAAGGGTCATGCGGTGTTCCAAAGCGGAGATGTTGAAAGAGGTTCGGCGAAGCCGAAAATTTTTCATAAATCGGAGTCTTTGGAATGAGCGTATACCTCTTGTGTGTGCCTTGAATGGTAAATATACCACTAAAAGCCAAGTGGTACAATAGTTAAAGGACTATTGGCTAGAGGGTGGAAGTCCCTTATGCGCAACGGTGACGCGTTGAAGCATTAGCAAGTCGCAAGGTTGCTGTTCGTGAGGACAGGACTGAAGTAAGCGCGCCTGCAAAAGTCGGTACGGACGTACAGGAACTGAATAAGAGGCTAGGAAATCTAGGGTGAGGTAGCACATCATACTGACGCCCTGTAGAAAAGGACTTCTTAGTAGATTCAGCTGGGATTGACGGAAAGCTATACTTCACAAGGGGAGCCCTTAATCCCCTTATTCGTGTACCAAGGGAGGTTTTGGACTAGATTCGGTATTTCTATACACCAAGAAGTCAGCAGAGGTCATAGTAGCAGTAACAGAGCTTAAACAACGAATTCCATGTTGGTAGTAGTGGTTTGAGAATATCTATGCTGTGAAGGACTGAACATTAACCTTTCTAAAATTTATATGGGAGCAGACGACCATTATAGATAGTTTTCTAGGGAGTCGGTAGCCCATATTAAAAGTCGGAAATAGCCTTGATTGGTGCAAAGAGCAATCAAGGAGATGGTTGGTGAACCGCCGTATACGCGACCCGTACGTACGGTGATGTGAGAGGCGCACTGACAGTCATTTACTTGGCTGTCAGCCGTCTACTCGATTCGCTATTCGTCTTTTTTTTCTTGTTTGCCCTATTGCCAAAACTCATTTGGTTTTATAAAGAAGACGGTATCAATGAAATAAAGCATTCCTTCAGCTGTTAATACGTTTTCATCGTGCAAATCTTCTATAACTAATCCAAGGTTTAGATTTTCATAATCATTGCGTCGTTTATTTTCAAAACCGTTAGAAGCCATGAAATCTTTTACTTTTTCGAGGTTTGTTATGCTGTCTGCTTTTATATAAGGTTGTTGAACTACCGCATAAAAAACGTTTTCTGACAGGTAAAAACCCAATAATTGATAAGCCGTATCAGCAAAAAAGTAATTATGTAGCAGAAGATTGTAGAAGTAATCTTCCCACGAAGCATAATATATGGCATCATTTAGTTTTATAACGTACTTCTCTGCTGTGATATAAACCTTTTGTTCTGCGCCACTTGCTATAAACCTTTCCTCTGGAATATTTTGGATTAGTAGCTTTTTAGATATCGCAAAGTCAATTAACTTCTTTGTTTCTTGTACTTTGTTTTGGTGTTTTTCTTCAGCCATTGGACTTGTTCTCTTGCCGCTTCTAAG
>CAYLPW010000245.1:0-7143 GCA_964385665.1 uncultured Saprospiraceae bacterium | reverse complement strand
ATCTCCCAAAACGCCCCTTCCAAACCCCGCGCAAATCGCTCATTATCAAACAACAACAACTCCGCCCGATGCTCTCGAAGATGATCTTTATAGTACTGTAATAACTCAGGCTGCTGTGCCAACTGAATCGCCTTTCGTACATAGCTTTCTACGTTCTCACAAACTATGTCTTTTAAACCTGCCGCCGCCACAATACACGCACCCATACGCGACGCATTACCATCATCCGTGATGGTCAAAACGGGCAATCCTGCACCCAAAGCCGCAACCGCTGTACTCCCTGCGCTATAATGCCACGTATCCAAAAAGAGGTCGCACAGTTGATGACTTTTTAGGTACTTGCCGTAAGGTTGCCATTCGGAAAAGTAAAGACGAGAAGGGTTCACTTGCTGTCGTTTTGCCACTTGTCGAAGATTGTTACGCGTACGCTTTGGCAAATCGGATAACCACAACACCGAACCATCTACTGCTTTCAAAATTTGTAGCCAAGCCGAGAAGATTTCTGGTTCTATTTTGGAGGGTCGATTGAAGCCGACGAATACGATCCCTTCTTCTGGTAAGCCGACCTCTTTTCGCGTTAATTCCATGTCTGGTAACTGTGGCAACGCACCAACGAAAGCAGCGGGCAAATGCACCACTTTTTCAGTGTAATACTCAAAAACGTGTTCAGGAACGAGGTATTGGTCGGCTAAGATGTACTGCATATATTTCGCGCCCATCGTATTCGGATAGCCAATCATGTGCGCTTGAATAGGAGCAGGCTGCATCGCCAAAATATCGGGGCGCGTGTGTGCGGTATGTCCACCTAAATCAATCAAGATGTCAATGCCATCAGCTACGATTTGACGTGCGGCTTCTACGGTTGGCGTAAATGCTAGTTCGCGGTAGACATCCACGCCTGCTTTGATGCGTGGGTAGAATGGATCGTCGGCTTTGGCAGTAGATAAGGAATAGGCGTAAATATCGAACTGCGTGCGGTCATGATGTTGGAATAGATCAGCGACTAGACGACCGACTGGATGATTCCGAAAATCCGGAGAGATATAACCAATTTTGAGGCGTTTTTTTGGTTCTATTTGGTGTTGGATCGGAAATTGTTTGCGCAACTGCTCCCCACGCTGCTCGTGTGCTTTGGCATAATGTTCGTTGAATGCTTTGTGCCACTCCATGGGGATGTTGAAGTAGTTGAAATAGAGCGTTGGCAATGGCAAATTAATATTGCCGCTGTCGATATGTGTTTTGAGCGTTTCGAGAATGAGTCGTTCATCTTCAGTGCGTTGTGACCAATCGGCGTGCGCGGCTCGGTTCGCAATTAGTTGATAGGTCGCCGTATAGTACTCCTCATCTTGTTCGAGTGTTTTTTGAAACCATTCATCCGCTTGATTCAGTGCTTTGTTGGTTTGATGAATGTTGCCGATAGCATAAGCAGCTTGCGCAGTTGGGTTAAGTGAATAGGCTTTTTCAAAATACGGCAAACAAGAATCCGTAATCCCCAACTGCGTCATGCTCGACCCGATATTGAAGTAGGCTTCCGAGTTTTTTGGGTCAAGCTGAATGATGCGTTTACAGACTTCTACAGCTGCTTTGTGGTTGCCTTGAGCGCGATAGAAAGCAGCGAGGTAATCGTAGTTTTCGACTTCTTTTGGTGCTATTTTGATGGCTTGGTGGAGCAGTTGTAAGGCTCGTTTGGCATCTCCCAATTTATCGTAACAACGGGCTATTTCTCGCAGTGGCGTTGCCCAATTTGGTCGAAGATGGATCGCTTTTTGATAATGCTGAATACTTTCTTCGTAGTTTTCCAACAGCATCGCCGTGCTGCCTGCATTGTTGTGGGCGGCTGCATTTTGGGGCATGAGTTGAGTTACTTTTAAAAATAGTTCATGGGCGCGTTCGGTCTGTTCATCTTGCTGTTCCAATTGTCCTAAGAGGCTCAAGGCACTGGCATTTTCAGGCTGTCGACGGACGACATTTTCCACTATTTTTCTTGCCTTATCGTATTGCTCATTGTACTTATACGCTTTCGCTAACTTCACTTTCGCGATAGTGCGGACTTTCGGATCATTTTTGGGATGAAGTTCTAAGGCTTTCTCGAAAGCAGGAATGGCGCGATTGTCTTCTAGATTGAGGTAGGACATCCCTAGTTTGTAGTACAAATCGGTGTTGAATGACTGAAATTGAAGCGCGTGTGCGAAGGCTTTGGCGGCGTTTTCGTATTGTTTGTTTTTGAAAAATAGCGTGCCGAGTTCGATAGCTGTTTTGAGGTCTTGAGGATTTTGCTGGAGGTGGGTGACGAGTTGTTGGATGTTTTTCATGAGTAATCAATAGTATCTTAACAGTGAAAACATAGAATTGAACCAAGATAATGTGTATATTGTACCTTTGAGTTAGAACAGAGTAACACGGTTAGAAAGAAGATTTTGAATAGCACTTCTGATAATTAGATAATATTTCTGTGAAAGGTAAAAATAAATCTGGACAGTTATTCTCCAGTATTGGTTTTCAAAGCAGTCAAAGTATAGAACGGGAATGGATACACTAGAAGTCAGGTCTAAGCTACAACACTATATAGAACAAGCTGACCATTCTTTTTTGCAGATTGTTCAGGTGATGTTCGAGCAGTATTTCGAGGAAGAGAAAAAGCGAGAAAACAAGCGAGAAGAAGAACTTCTAACGTTGATTGATGGTGGATTAAGCGAGGAAAAAGAGGCACGTATGGACGAACTAGATGAAAAGAGAAGAGTCAACCAATTGACTACAGAAGAACACGTTGAGCTTTTGGAATTGGTGTATGAAGTCGAAAACTGGAATGCTCGAAGGTTAACCTATCTTTCTGAATTGGCAAAAATGAGAAAGACAACTATCCGTACCTTGATGAAGGAGCTAAATCTAAAGCCAAGAGTCCGTGCCTAGAAAATACATATCCGTTGCAATCAAAGAGTTAGTTAGGAAAAGAGCAAATTGTTGTTGCGAATACTGCAAAAGTATAGAGGAATTTGCAACCGAGGCTTTCACGATTGAACATATCCTACCTATTGTAAAAGGTGGCTCAAATGATATAGACAATCTTGCCTTAGCTTGTTTTGGCTGCAATAGCTTTAAGGCAATTCGTACAGAAGCTATCGACCCTGAAACAGAGACATTAGTGCTGCTGTTTCATCCTAGAACATCAGCTTGGGCAGATCATTTTAAATGGAATGAAAACTATACAGCAATCATAGGTACGACTTCTATTGGGAGAGCAACTGTAGTTGCCTTAAAGCTTAATCGAAAGGGACTTGTCAATTTAAGAGAAGTACTACATGAATGGGGCGTACATCCTAAAGATTAAACATTTGACTCATTTCTCACATCCTCTGCACCAAGCGATGCACTCGTCTCCCCGCTCCTTCAAACACCAGCGTATACTGTCCGCTCGGCAAGTCAGACATATCTATCGTTCCATTTAACTCACGATCTGTTTTGACTAAGCGTCCCATGAGGTCGAAAAGGTGGATAGCTTTGATGCCTTCGAGTTGTGTGGGGTTGTAATTGAGGAGGTCGCGTGTGGGGATGGGGAAGATGGCTAAGGTTTCATCCTCAGAAATTAGATTGTCTAGTATCAATTCTTCATTTCGCTCTTCTAGTCGGGTTATTCCTTCTTCATCGCATCCAATAGTATATGTTCGACTTGCGGAAAATCGACCTATAGTTCGTTCATTGTTTCCTTCAAAAATGGGTGCGATTCGCATAGAAAACTGTGTTCCGACGAGTTGTCTTGGAATAGTTCTTTTTAGTTGAATAACAGTGCTAGGAACAGTTCGGGTAATGACTTGATCGTTCATACTATGTAATACAATCTCCATTTGATAAGCGACAGCATCATCTAGCGGTTCAAACTCAAAGCTAAGTGGTTGAGTACAAGTATTGACTATTAGCCTATTCATGTTGACTAAGCGTGGAGCAGGAATGTCACTTTCAAAGTAGTGGATTTTGCCAAATCTACTACCGACTATCGCCTCTAGCAGTCCATCATTATCTACATCTAGAATGACTGGCATTAGTCGATCATAATATGTTTGCTGAAAAGGATTAGCAGAAGAGGAAACAAATACGGGTATGCTTCGATTACCTATATTTTCAAAGTAAGATGTACCATTAGCAGCATCCGCTATAAATGCATCTAAGTCATTATCCCCATCGATATCAACAAAGAATGGAGTCGCTTCTTGCATGACATCACCTACATCAAAGGAAATCACAGCACTAGCTAGTTCAAAAAAAGGTGAAACAGCACTACCTACATTTTCATAGTAATCCACTTTTCCATATTCGTTACCCACAAAAGCATCGTAATCACCATCATCATCTATGTCAGTGAAGGTTAGTGAGGCATTTCGTTGAGCATTTTTTAGTCCAAATGGTATACTACTAGTAGTTCTACTAAATAGCGGATCACTGCTATTACCTACATTTTCGAAGAAAGTGATGTTACCGTATCTATCTCCAACAAATAAGTCAATATCTCCATCGCTATCTATGTCTACTAGACTAGGTGTAGCACTATATTCTACCTCACTCACTCCAAAAGGGTTAGATATGTAAGAGAAATCAAAGACAGGTGTTGTAGCAGTGGCAAAGCTGGTATTTTCTAGATACTTAATGATACCTAACTTATCTCCGACGAAGAGATCTAAATCACCATCTCCATCTATATCAGCACAGCTCGGACTAAGGTAATAGCCTATATCCTCAATAGGAGGAGTAAAATCTGGTACTGTCAAATCAACACTGATATTACCAAAATACTCTAAGCCAGCCTGTGGCGAACTGATGAAAGCATCCAAATCACCATCAGCATCAGCGTCCATAAATAATGGAATCGAATTATATCCTACGTTGTTTAAGCCAAAATTTTGAGTAGCTAATAGAAACTCAGGCATAGTGCCTAAAGATATGTTTTCAAAATAATTGATTTCACCTTCATATTCTCCAATAAAAGCATCCAGATCTCCATCCTGATCTATATCTACAAGATGGGGAGCCGCATTATCACCAACGTCCTCTAGTCCAAAAGGAGCAGTTCCTGTAAATTGAGAGAAGATAGGTGAATGTATAACCGTGCTAATATTTTCGTAATACACTATTTTACCATTCCCTAAACCAATAAATGCATCTAGATCACCATCTTGATCTATATCTACAAAGTTTGGAACGGCGCGATCACCCACATTGCCAAGGTTAAAAGGGCTATTATCTGTAGATAGTGAAAACGCAGGAATACTCGATTCTGTGCTTGTGTTTTCATAGTAGCGAACTCCACCTGTAGTCAGACCAACGAAGGCATCTAAATCCCCATCATGGTCTATATCTACCAACTCAATAGCAAATCCAAAGCCTTCATCTATTAATCCAAATGGATACATCTCTTCATAAAGAGGCGTCAGAAAATCAGGCGTATTTAGGTCAGTACTTATGTTTTCATAAAAGAAGATTCGACCGAAGCGATCAATCGTGAACGCGTCTATATCGTCGTCACCATCAATATCCGCAAAGGAAACGTCACTACCCGTCGATAAACCAAACGGACGATCTTTATCTACATCTAAATTAATAAACGGACTCGCACTCGTCGTCACCTCTGTAAAAGTCTGTGCCTGTGCAGTACCTAATCCCAATCCAGCTAAAGCGACGGAGCCAACTAACTGATACAGTTGTCGTTCATGACTGCACAACTTGCGCTGTAACTGAATTTGTTTAGCCGCAGAAAGACAGGAAAAGCCAATTCTTTGAATACGTTGCTGTAGGCGAGTAATTTTTCGTTCTAGGTGTTTCTTTTTCATGAGGTGATTTTCTTTATAGTCTATGATATTAGTGAAAGTTCAACAATAACCTGCCACAACTAAGTTGCTCTTTATTAATGATCTTTCACTTAGAGCTTGTTGGGAAATTGAAAATTCGGCTGCACTCGCAAAATTTTATCTTATTCTTCGCGCCTTGATCAAAATAAAAATTTGTATCGTTCGCTCCAATCACAAACTCCCAACAAGCTCTTACAAATATATGAAAATAATCTATATGCTACAGTTTCTTACTAGCGACCACCTGCTGAAATAGCTCACATCCCCAACGAGTCAAGTAACGATTGATGTAAGCTAACATCTTTGTATTTTCAGGTTGTACCATAAAATGAACGCGTCCACGATTTTGATGTCGAATTGCCATTTCTCGGATAGCTGCCAAACCTATGTTCTTTTTTCTATACGCTTTTCGAATAAAAATAGACGTGACCTGCCAAGCTACTTCACTCAACTGATGCCCAATATACCATCCTATGAGGTGCTGATTATTTTCGTCATAGATCAAGAAACTTGCCTGTTTATCTAGTCGTTTGTCAGCTAATTGAAAAGGATTCAGTCCTTCAGGAACTGTTTGTTGCCATTCTGAACTTTTCAGTGTTTGTTGAAGCTGTATCCATTTTTCAGGAGTAAAAGGATGCGTATTGATAGATGGTATGGCGTGTCGTTCCATCTGTTTAGCTAAGTGATTCGTGTCATTAACGAAGACGTAATACATACTAGAAGCTCGATATTCCCACCTTCGTTTTTGAAGTATTTTCTCCCAATAGTTATTACTTTTCCAATATGTCCGATATGTCAACTGTATTACTGTTACTTCTCTCTGTCGGCAAGCCGCTTCGCAAAAATGGAGTAAAGTAGTGCCAATGGTGCGCTGACGAAACTGTGGGTGCACCTTAAAGCTAATAAGCATAGCCTCCTCAGGTAGGGCTCGACTCAAAATAGCTACACCCAGTACTTGTTTCCCTTTGAGCATCGCCATCCAAAGCAGCGTATCGCTAAAATTTGCTAACTGTGGGTGTTTGCTTAATGTTGGAAATGTCCAATTATCAGCCTGCTGCACGACCACTACTTTCGGATGTTGCCCAACTAAGTAGTCAATTCCGCTAGCCTGATGCGCAAGTTGACCCTGTGATCGGACAAAAGCAGATAATGGTGTAGTAGAAGACATGTTGTTAGCTTTACAACTTCTGCACTAAGCGATGCACTCGTCTCCCTTCCCCTTCAAACAACAGCGTATATTGCCCACTCGGCAAATCCGACATATCTATCGTTCCATCTAACTCACGATCTGTTTTAACTAAGCGTC
>CAYLPW010000244.1:0-7222 GCA_964385665.1 uncultured Saprospiraceae bacterium | reverse complement strand
AGTTCCCAAATCTCGTCAAATATCGCTTCTATGTAATGCTACGTTTCTACAAAGCGTTTCCAGAGCTACAAGAGCAAGCGTTTTATCCCAAAGCTGCTATTTACGATGCAATCGATCAGTATGGTAGCGATCTTCATACCGCTTATGAACAACTGCCTTCTACCGAAATATGGGGCGAACAGACGTTTCATTTAGCTATGCAACAAATGGAGCAGTTACATGAGCAACAGCTGATGACGACAGACACGTTTCTAGTGTTGTTAGAGGAGTTGCAGCAACTAGCCAACCAATGTGAACGCTATGCTAAAAAGGGACTCAAATCAGCGGATACTACTCAGATCAATACCCATCGACCCACTTACAAGCTATATCTGAATAAGACGTTCAATGTGAATGAGCATACGTTACTGTCTTGGCATCAGCATGGTATCGAATTAACGCACGTCTTCCATCCCGTCTATGGCGTAGCGGTAACCCGACCCCAGAAGGAAAGTATTATTCACTACTGCTATACGCTGCTAGATGCAGGAACTTTGATCAGTCAGACCAATGCGAATGTGCGTCGTTCGTTTTTTAGGAAAATTCATACCGCTATACGTCGGCGACAAGAACGATCTACTCGACCGAAGCAGATGATGTACCAAGTGATGACTGCATAAAAAGAGAACGTAGCTACCGTTCCACCAATGTTCCTACCTTCTCCCCTGAAATAATCCGCTTCAAATTTTCTGGTTCATTCACATCAAAAACGATGACTGGCATATTATTTTCTTAACAAAGCGTGAACACGCTTTGATTGTCGCTCTCAGTACAATTCATTCATCATAATATCAGCGAGAAAAAATATATGTAGAATACAATCACAAGCTAATACGATCAAGTTTTCACCTATCATCCGTCTCTCAACCTATACCGAACTGCGTTACCAGACACCTCAACATCTCTACCTTCTAGTTCATCTCATTTTTGATTACAAAACACATCCTCTAATTCCGATTCGAATACTTCCGATATGCTGTCATAACTTAAATCCAAGAGAGGTAAAACCGATTCAACCCTACACTTCTATTTTCTTTTGACTAATTGAACAGCACATTGAGCTGCTTTGAATGTGTATTTTTTTTTCGAATGCTGTTTGTACCAACACTTTGTTGCTTCAGGTCGAGCCCCAGTCATAGACACGCACATACACAAGCTGTTTGCCCAGCAGGTTGATACTTGCCTATCGCAGCCGATTGGAAAGTAGAGAAATGAATTTCTTAATTCGGAAAAAACACTATTTGCCTCGAATAATATCCATCATATCTCCCATGATCTTCTTCGCCAAATTATCAGCCGTCACCTTAGAGCCACCCTCCGTATAAATGCGAATGATGGGTTCAGTATTTGATTTGCGCAAATGAATCCAACCATCTTCTAGATCGATCTTTAAGCCGTCGACCGTATTCAAATCGTGGTTGCGGTACTTGTGCTTCAAGTCGCTCAAAATTTTGTCGACATCAATTTCTGGAGTCAGTTGAATTTTGTTCTTGACAATATGGTAGTCGGGATAACTTTGGCGTAGCCGCGAACTACTCATCTCACTCGTCGCTAAATGTGACAAAAACAAGGCAATACCGACCAACGCATCACGACCGTAATGCAAAGCTGGATAGATAATTCCTCCGTTGCCCTCTCCACCGATGACGGCTTCACTAGCTTTCATTTGTGTGACGACATTCACTTCTCCTACTGCGGCGGCTGTGTAAGTTTGACCATGTTTCTGGGTGACATCGCGTAAGGCACGCGTAGAGGACAGATTGGATACCGTACTGCCAGGCGTATGTCTAAGTACATAATCCGCAACAGTGACTAGTGTGTATTCTTCTCCAAATGGTACACCATCTTCGCGCACGAATGCCAAACGATCCACATCAGGATCAACAGCGATACCTAGATCGGCACGCTCTACTTGTACGAGTCGACTCAACTGATTGAGGTGCTCTGGAAGTGGTTCGGGATTGTGCGCAAAGTCGCCGTGCATCTTCTCATTGAGTAAGATACACGTACAGCCCAATCGCTCCAACAAAGGCGGAATGGCTAAAGCACCAGTTGAATTGACCGCGTCGACGACGATGGTATAGTTTTTAGCTTGAATAGCTGCTACATTTACTAGTGGCAACTCCAAAATAGCATCAATATGCTTTTTGATATAGTCCTTACGTTTCACATGACTCCCCAACCGATCAACACTTGCATACTCGATGTCACCAGACTCAATCAACGCCAATACAGCACGACCAGCATCAGCGGAAATAAACTCGCCTTTATCGTTCAAGAACTTAAGAGCATTCCAGTTTCTAGGATTGTGGCTGGCTGTCAAAATGATACCTGCACCAGCTCCTTCCATGACGACCGCCATTTCGACAGTAGGCGTGGTCGATAGTCCCAGATCAATCACTTCTAACCCTAGCATTTGTAATGTACTGACGACTAGCTGATTGACAAGACTGCCTGAAATACGCGCGTCACGACCAATGACGATCTTAGAATTTTCGGTTTGGCGGAGTGACCAAGTGCCAAAAGCAGCCGTACACTCTACAATGTCTTGAGGAGTCAAATTTTCGCCTGCCTTTCCGCCAATGGTACCTCGGATGCCCGAGATGGATTTAATTAATGCCAAAGTAACTGAGTTTTAACTGTATAGTATAGTGTGAGTAATTAGGAAGAATCGTGCCGCTGTTATCACTTTCCGAGAAATGCCTATTTTTGGGCGCACAAATATATGATTTGGAAACACTTTTAACATTAGATCAAGCACTTTTTTCGATTATCAATCAAGACTTGTCCAATCCACTACTTGATGCAGTGATGCCCTATTGGCGAGAGAAGGCAACTTGGATTCCATTATATATATTGATTCTTGTTTTTGCCTTTCGGAGATGGCACTGGATAAAAGGTATATTATTCGTTGTTTGTATTGCTGCTACGGTAGGTATTTCGGATCAGGTCAGTAGCCAATGGATCAAAAAAAGTGTAGAGCGGTTGCGTCCTTGCAAGACGGCAGCTCTAGCGGATGACATTCATCTACTCATTCCTTGCGGCAGCGGCTATAGTTTTACTTCTTCCCACGCGACGAATCATTTTGCGGTAGGTATTTTCATTATGCTGACGCTCCTACGTGACAAATCATGGCGGTGGTGGATGCTGATTTGGGCAGCGAGCATTGCACTCGGGCAAGTGTATGTGGGGGTGCATTATCCCCTAGATGTACTAGTGGGCGGCTTGATCGGTAGTGGTATAGGTTATGTAATGGTTGTGCTATTTCGAGTGGCGGAGCGTCGCGTTATACCGTCACAATAACTTTTCTAGCCGAAACTCAAATTTTCTTTTTTCTTCCGCTCTTCGAACGGTCATTTTGATCCGTTTGCCTACCTTTTTTTGTAGAACAGTATTGATATTGACAATAGTGAGCGCGCGCGCAGACAGTCCATTTATTTTCAAAATAACATCGTCTTTTTGAAGACCTGCTCTATCAGCTGGCGAATGGGGAATCACGTGTTGAATAGTAAACTGATTCAATCGTTCGCCCGATGCCAGTACGACCAGTCCGCTACGATCATATTTGAAAGCGTTATGAAACGTTTTGTTAGGTTTCAGATAAGCTTTTTTATTCCAATAGTCGATCACCACCTCAAAGCGCTTTAGGATTTGATTGCCGATGATACCATTGCGGTCATTTAGCACTTTGTAAAGATGCAGACTATCCGATTTTTGAAAGCTAGTCACTACATTGCCCATCTCAAAGTCAGCAAACGATAAGGAATGCACGCGACCCTGATACCCTTGTAGAAATCCACCTAATCCACGACCAACATTACCAGGAATGGAGTTAGCTGGTACGGTAAGGCTAGTGTCCGTATCTGTGTAGATCAGCAGTGGCAAACCTGCCCCCGTATCCAGCAAAAGTTTCACGCGCTGCACCGTATCGTTTGCCATATTGATGTCGGCATACAGATAAGGTTTGTTGCGATAAACCTCTATTGGTATCTCTTGATAGTTTGCCTTTTTACCGTTGAAATGATTGGGCTTGATAAGGGTAATTGTATTGGTAGAATAGTTAATAGAAACAACAAATTGGCGAAAAAAACTAGCTCCCAATATACCATAGACTGGCAGTCCAGTCAGTTCTTCAAATCTAAAATAATCCTCCTGCAAGACTAGTATGGACTCCCTCGGAGACATTAATCTACCCAGCTTAATATCCACATTCTGAATCAGATACGCGTACAACTCCGTCTGCATATCCGCTCCCATGATGGTGAACTTCCGTGAGTAACGCATCCCCATCAGATTAGCAATCTCGGACTTATTTAAAATGGTGTGTTCTGCACCCGTATCGAAGATAAATTTCATGGGAAACCCACCATTCAACGACACATCGACGAGTACCATATCATTCACAAGCTGAAATGGAATATCTACTTTTCGCCATCCTTTCCAATAAACAGAACGATCCTGCTGCGTGGCATCATAACCATATGGCAGATTTTGTCCATCTGTAGAAACGCGCTGCGCATCAAGAAGGCTTATAGCATTGCACAATACAACAAACAACAGTACTGACTTCATAGATTAGTCTGAGTTCAATAACCCATCTGTCTGACTATTGGACAGGTTGGATTACCTCACGTCTTTAAGTAACGTTCATCTCATACAGAATGCTGTATGACCAACTGTGGGATGATCTGTTGCTGTAAGGGAGCGGTGTTTTTCTTTTTTAGTAGTTGAAGTAACATTTCACTGGCCACAGTGCCGACTTCATAGCCCGAATGTCGAACATAGGTCACTTTAGGGAAGAAAAAATTAGGAATATATCCTTCACTAATACAAATAACGGCAACATCTTCTGGAATACGTAGTCCTAACTGCGCCATATTTTGGTAAATACCAATCAATAACTCATCCGACATGGCGAATATTGCTGTCGGACGATGACCGCCCATCATGAGTACCGTCAGTTCATTCATGTTGCTGTTGGCATGCCGATCATTGAGTACCCAATCTTCATTGATCGTCAGGTTATGTTTGTTCATAGCATTGATGAACCCTTGATGTCTTTCTTTTGAGATTTGTAAATTTTCATAACCAAACATGCCACATATCTTCCGATGCCCTTTTTGGATCAACAACTCAACGGCTTGCTGCGCCACTTCTTGGTCATTGATCGTGAGGGTAGAAAAAGGAGAGTTAGGGAGAATACGATCAAATAGTATGAGCGGAAAATCTGAGCGAATCAGTGAATTGACATGATCGAGATTAGTCGTTTCTTTACTCAAAGAAAGCAGAATACCATCTACAGAGAACTGCATACATAGCTCTAAGTTTTCTGTTTCTAGCTCCAATGAGTTTTGAGAATGAAGGACAATAAGACTATATCCTTGATTGCGAACCGCCGCTTCTACTGCTTTGATAATCTGGGGAAAAAAGAACATCGAGATCTCTGGCAAAATCAGTGCGATCAGTGCGCTATTCTGTTTTCGAAAGTTGACAGCGATATGATTCGGACGGTAGCCTAGCTCTGTTGCCAATGCCTTGACCCTATTTTTGGTAGCTTCACTAATATCAGGATGATCGGAGAGCGAACGCGAGACGGTGGACGGAGCAATGTCCAATAAACGAGCTAAATCCTTGATAGTTATTCTTTTCATGGCTCCTAGTTAGGGCGTGATTGACAGATCATCTATCGTTCTGGAGGAAGTAATATTGATGCCTTATAACAGCGTAATGGCGATACTAAGAGATGGTCTACTTCTCGATTTTAGATAAAAACAGAAATAATTAACTACAGATACGATATAGTCATTCCTTGTATGTAGTATCGACTACTTCGTGTTATGAATAGCGAATATAAGGAAAGTTTTTCACAGCAAACGGTTGCGCAATCGTTTGTTGTGGTACAAGTAGTGCTTTTCCCTTACACAATATTGAAAAATCAGTAAAGAATTTCCTTTTTTTGTGGATTAACGAATAATCAATAAGCCAAAGTCCACTTTAGCGAATGAAATCCTAATTTCGTGAAGTAAGAATATTTTTGTATAATAAGGTGATGGTAGCAGCAGGATAAGCAGCAGTTCACGATACTAAATCGTTCATCGACTAACATATAGAACCTCTATGCCATCTATTCCATATTTTAATTGGGAAAATACGAAAGAAAACAAATAAATACAAGAAAATACTAACCCTTTTAGACCATCATTGTTACTAGTGATTATTAAACGGAAACGAACACTGATTCATTAGCAACGATGCGTTCCTTTTATGATATGTGGAAGGGCGACGCATAATAAAACATTAATTTACTAACTTAAATTTAAGTAGTGTATGAAACTTAAAATTGACTTTTTGTCAAAGTGCGGAGCAGTATTGCTCTTACTGTTAGCCACCGTGAGCTTCACGTATGCGCAGCGCACGATCTCAGGAACGGTCACCGATGCAGGTTCTGGCGAACCACTCATCGGCGCGAACGTCTTGATCTTGGGAACAAGTACAGGTACGATTACCGATTTTGACGGTAACTTCTCGATGGAAGTACCTGACGATGCTACCACTCTTCGCATTAGCTATACCGGCTATGCAGATCAGGAAATAGACATCGCAAACGGAACAACTTTTGATATTCAACTCGCAGAAGGTACAGCTCTAGAAGAGATTGTTGTGACTGGTTACGGTACAGCGAAATCTAGAGAGGTGACTAGTTCTATCGCGAGTATCAAAGAAGAAGACTTCAACAATGGAAACATTAACGATCCTTCTCAGTTGCTACAAGGTAAAGTAGCGGGTTTAACGATTTCTCGTCCTGGTTCTAACCCGAATGGGGGCTTCAATATCCGCCTTCGTGGTTTATCTAGTTTAGGAGCCAATGTACAGCCACTGATCGTGATTGATGGTGTCTTAGGAGCAGACTTAAATACAGTTGACCCGAATGATATTGCTTCTATTGATGTCTTGAAAGATGCTTCTGCAACAGCGATCTACGGTACGCGTGGGGCAGCAGGTGTAATTCTAGTAACAACAAAGCGTGGCGACGGTGGCGCACCACAAGTGAACTACGAAGGTTTTGTGACCGCAGAAACAGTCGATCGTTTTGTAGAGTCATTGAGCGCAAGCGAATTCAGAAGCTTTACAGGAGGACCTGATGGTAGCATCAACACGCTAGACCGTGACGAAGGTGCACCAG
>CAYLPW010000243.1:0-7252 GCA_964385665.1 uncultured Saprospiraceae bacterium | reverse complement strand
ACAAGATGTACCATTTCATGCGCGTCTCAGAAATGAAACACGAAAAAGATAAGCGATTGCTGCGTTTTTAGCACAGCGGTTTTAATTTCAACTATAACTTGTAGAATGTCGTCACCGAAGTGATACTGCAAATATATAGAAATATTTATTATTTAAGCTAGGGTTGACTAAAAAGAACGATGATTTTCCATCCATAGGAATAATATCATACTTTCTCCTCTCCTCGAATACCTCACAAGCAGCCATCTTTCTACGCTATACGTTTTATCAATTCACACCAATTCCACTCAAAATGAAATCACCACTACTAACATTCTTCTGCATTTTTATTGCTTTCCAATGCACACAAGCGCAAAGTGCAACGAGTGACTATCACAATCGTCTCTATTATCTAGGAAAAGTTTGGGGCTATGTCAAATACTTTCATCCGAGCGTCGCAAACTGTTCCGTCAATCTCGATGAAGTATTACTCGACCTAATCGAAGAGGTGAAGTCAGCTGAATCAGACGAGGTATTTAACGAGATACTGGTAGAGATGATAGAAGGTCTAGGTGTTATTCCAGAAGCATCAACGCCACGGATTGATTTGGCAGCAGAGGTCAGCTACAATCTAGATCTTGGTTGGTTTAAAGCTGATATATTTAACGATCAGTTACAGGCTCAACTAAAAA
The DNA here is from genome assembly GCA_964385665.1 of uncultured Saprospiraceae bacterium. GTDB lineage: Bacteria > Bacteroidota > Bacteroidia > Chitinophagales > Saprospiraceae > JAAUTG01. The sequence goes on along the minus strand of CAYLPW010000243.1, from coordinate 6,581 downwards.
GAATAGAAGAGGAATTTCGACCACGCCCACATTGTTTAGTCGCTCAAGCATTTGTTAATGGCAACCCTACTTTTGACGCAGATGCTCGCTACCATAGCAACACTGGTGACTATCCTAATGAATCAGTTCGCATACTTTCTATCTTCCGATATTGGAACATCATCAATTACTTTTTTCCCTATAAGTATGTTATGGATCAGGACTGGGACAGCACATTGCGCCAGTTTATTCCACCTGTAGTCGAAGCTTCGGATGCCTTATCATATCACTTAGCGATGAATGAGATGACGACGTATATTAATGATACGCATGCCTTTTTTCGTAGTAGGGTGTTTGGTCAATGGTTAGGGTTTAATATACTGCCAATTTTCATTAAATACATTGAAGGTCAAACAGTTGTGACGAAAGTACATGAATTGGCGAGAGATAAAATTAGCGTAGGGGATGTCATTCTAACGATTGATGGTGTAGCAATAGACGCTGTACGCGACAGTGTAAGTCGTTATATAGGAGCTTCTAATTCTTCTGCTTTGGAACGTGATATCAACTATGTGCTAGAGCGAGGGCAGCAAGGAGCTGTTGAGCTTAAAGTTCAAAGTGAGACAGGTACGAAAACGGTTACGTTAGTACGTGAAAGTTTTCAAACGTACGAAAGTCTATACGATGACGATGGTAATCATTACGAATTCAGAACGGGCGAGGGTGGCTGCCGATTGGGCTACGTGGATATGGGCAAGTTAGAACCCGAGGAAGTAGATGTCATGATGGCTAGCATGCGTAGTATGGATGCGATCATCTTTGACGTCCGCAACTATCCTAATGGAACACTTTGGACGCTAGTCAACTATCTATACGAACGCCCCATCAACTTCTCTGCTTTTACCAACCCAGATATCAATCACCCAGGACGACTCAATTTCTATCAACACAGTATTGGTCAGGGTGGCTCTCCATATACCGGAAAGCTTATTATATTATTCAATGAAGAGACACAAAGTCAGGCTGAGTTTACGGTGATGGGATTAGAATTGCATCCTGGGGCGATCAAGATCGGTAGTCAGACAGCAGGTGCAGACGGGAATGTTTCTTACATCAAACTGCCTGGAAATATTGAAACCATATTCACGGGATTGGGCGTATATTATCCAGATAGAACACAGACGCAGCGTATTGGTATTGTACCAGATGTTGAGCTAAAACCTACTATCAAGGGTGTACGTGCTAGACGGGATGAAGTACTAGAATATGCTATGAACTGTGACTTGATTGGTTTTGAAGCACCACTTATTGTCGGGGAGGGGGAATTTGACATTTTTCCAAATCCTACGAGCGATCTGCTAAATATCCGTAGCATTCGGGAAGGCGACTACACTGTTCGAGTATTGGACGTATTGGGAAGAACGTTACGAACGGTAGAAATAGAAGATGAAACGACTGAATATCAAATTGATTTAACTAATTATCCAAGTGGATTGTATATGCTCGCTTTTGAGACCAAAGAGGAGATTTTTTTATCGAAGCAGGTAGTGAAAGAATAAGACACTTTCCAATTTTTACCTCTCCCCGAAGATCGAACCACGTTATGAACTAAATATTTTAAGTAAGTAGTTGGACAATTCTAACTTGAATTTACACCTGATAGGCTTCATCCGTTAAAGCATGTCTTCCTACTTACTTAAATTTTTGCATGATGCATAGGCATTCTCGAAAAGTACTACATCTCTACTGGACTAATACTTAAACACGTTTCCGCCAGCGATCACTTCTTGATTCTGCTCATCGAACGTCACTTTCAAGCCCGTTCGGAGGGCAGCAGTCGTCATAATGTTGGCGATAGAGTGGTTGTACGCTGCTTCCACTGATCCGTTGGTCTCTTTGCGACTACGCACACATTCCATCCAGTTGAGCATGTGCAGATTCGTCATGTTGTCTGTGCCAGTATTGGCAGAAGTGACGACTTTCGTTGCTTTATTAGCTAAGTTGTATTCTTCTAATAGATTAGGCTCCATCCCCATTCTACTAGCTTGTCCTTCGCTGAGTCCTCCTTTTGGCGTGACCTTATTGGTGTCCAAATTGAGTTCTCCGCCATTGGAATAGTAGATTTCCTTCGTGCCACCTGCGGAGTTGGTGAAGCGGGAAGAATAGACCACTTGAAAGCCTGAACTCATATCGTCAGAAGGTCCATAGTCGAAAACTGACGTCATGGTGTCGAAGTTGGTGCGACCATCTTTCCACAAGTAAATGCCACCATTGGCAGTCACACTTCTAGGATGATTCAAGCCAGAAAACCAGTGTACTGTATCGATTTGGTGAGACATCCACTGTCCAGGTATACCCGAAGAATAGGGCCAAAATAGTCGATACTCTAGGTATTTTCTAGGATCCCACTCTTCGTAAGGTCGGTTCATCAAATAGCGTTTCCAATCGGTATCAGAAGCTTTGATTTCTCGTGTAAGTTGAGGCAGTCGCCAACGTCCAGGCTGATTGACATTCCAAGACATTTCAACCATAACAATATCTCCAAACTTGCCAGACTGAATGTAGTCGGCTGCTGTGTGATAGTTGCGTCCACTTCGTCGCTGTGACCCAATTTGGAAAACGATGCCAGCATCTTTCACTGCTTTCATCGCTACTCGACCATCTGCCATCGTTTCGGCGAATGGCTTTTCCACATAGGCGTCTTTTTTGGCTTCCGCTGCTTGAACGGTATGCAACGCATGTTGAAAATCGGCAGTAGAAATGATGACCGCATCAATGTTATCTTTGTCATACATTTCCTCATTATTGCGCCATGCTTTGACCTTTTTGTCCATCTTCTCCTTCAGGTAAGCTTGCCCTTCATCTCGGCGGCGATTCCAAATATCAGAAACCCCAACGATGTCAAAGTTCTGCGCATCTTTATTCGCCAGAAAAGCTGGAATCAACGAGCCTTTTGCCCGATTGGAAAAGCCAACTATACCAACTTGGACGCGGTCATTCGCGCCTATGATGCGGCTATAGCTTTTGGCGGAGAGTCCCACTGCCATCCCTGCGGAGACGAGCGTGGATTTTTTAATGAAATTTCGTCTTGTCGTCATTATCGAGTCGTTTTTGATTAAAGTCTATGAATAAAGACGCTGTAAAGCGTGAGTGGCACTGAATAAGCTACAAAAATTGTGTCAGAAAGTTCTTAAATCACACTAAAGGCGCGTCGTGTTTCCTCTACCATTTCTAAACCTTCCTCAATAAGTGTCTTGATGTTAGTAACATTAGTTGCTATATCCAACAAAGACTGCTTGATAATATCAGGCGCAGGCGTATATTCAATTTGTTCCAACTGTCGAATGTCAGAAGCGATAACCAGTACTTTGTACGCTTGGAATTCCATGAAGGCATTGGGAGGGATAAATCCATCGACTGCCACGGCTGCCCAGCCAATAGCTTTTAAGATACGATTCATGCCATACATGCTCGGAATCTCTTCGATTTCAATACCTGTTTTCTGTAAACCATCTAAGTAGGAAGGATGCGCTACTTGAGAGAGGTAAGCGACATTTTTGCGCATGACATATCGCCAAACTGCTTGGTCGATAGCCGTGTACGCATCGTAGTTCTGTGGTTGGATGAATTGCTTGAGGTGTTTGGGAAGCCGATCAATCAGCTCGTTACTTTCGTAGGTGTGGTGATCCATTTCTTTTTTCTTTATCATTGATAAAACAACAACGATAAGAAAGGAATGGATGTGCTATTGGAGAAATTAGAATGTAGACTGAGTCCTACATCCTTTAGTAAAACTCAGTCTGATATTCGCTAATCCTACAAATCCAAAGAAGGAGGAAGAATCACTTTGTCAATGACGTGTACGACACCATTCGTCGCATCTATGTCTGCCATCACGACTGTCGCGCCGCTAATTTTAGCACCGTCCGACAAATCTACCTCGATATTGTCACCTTGCACTGTAGGTGCTGTTTGTCCATCCTGAAGATCAGTGGACATGACTTTTCCTGCTACGACATGGTAGGTCAAAATAGAAGTCAGCTTGTCTTTATTTTCTGGTTGTAGTAACATATCCAACACACCATCAGGCAATGCTGCAAATGCATCATTCGTCGGTGCAAAAACCGTGAACGGACCTTCTCCACTCAATGTCTCTACCAATCCTGCTGCTTGTACTGCTGCTACCAAAGTCGATAGACTTTCTGTTCCTACTGCCAATTCGACAATGTTCTTACCATTGGCAGCTTCTTCCATGGCTGCGACTACAGAAGGTGGCAAAATAACTTCGTCGATGATGTGTACTACGCCATTAGATGCTTCCACATCTGCTGTTCTGACTGCTGCTCCGTTGATGGCTGCTCCATCCGTTGTACTAATGGTAATATCTTCTCCTTGTACTGTGGTTGCTGTTTGTCCATCTGTCAAGTCAGTCGACATGACTTTTCCTGACACGACATGATATTTCAAAATAGCTGCCAACTGGTCTTTGTTCTCTGGTTTCAATAGCATATCCAATGTTCCTTCTGGCAAGGCATCAAAGGCTGCATTCGTTGGTGCAAAAACCGTAAATGGGCCTTCTCCACTTAGTGTCTCCACCAATCCTGCTGCTTGTACAGCACTAACTAGCGTAGAAAGGCTTTCTGTTTCCTGCGCTTTCTCGACAATGTTCTGCTCAACTGTTGGCTCACAAGCTATTAAGGAAAATAGCAATGCAATACTGAGCACCATAAAAGATAAATGTCTCATAGTTTCAAATTAAAGTGTAAGTGACTAATGATAAGGAAAAGAAGAACTGAATTTGTTCCAGTAAATTAGCTTTTTGCTTTAATACAAGCTACTTCCTCCCGTTAACGCTGCTGCAACAGCATTTTTAGGCATATGTTTTGAAAATATAGTTAAGAAATAATGATGTGGCTATTAGGTGCTCAGATCATTCGGTGTTTTGGGCTTTTCTTACCAATTGCTTAGCGTACCGTGTAGATTTTAAGAGTTAGTATGGAAAAGTGGAATGTTAGTGAAACGAACAAAATAACTTCGACCATTATTCCCATTCTTTTTCCTTCTAAAACAGCTCAAAAAATAGTTCCGTAGCTAGGCTATGCAACGATTTTTTGAGTGCCTTACAAGAAAAAATAAAAGCGTATTCTGGTCTAACTTATTTAATTCCTTTCACTTAGTGAAATATAAATGCTGGAGATACTATAAAGTAATAGATGATGAATACATACAGACAGCCTGTGATGCCTAGCAACAAGACAATGAGTCCACTGCTCAAGCCAAGAATAAGGTGAACTTGTCGAACTGACTTTTTGAACGCATTCATTGGAGGAAAGGGAAGGAATCTGAAAAGGAGCATCAGTGACAGTTGACCTGATTCGGTGTTTCAAGCAAACGCACTGATGCCACACTATTTATAAAACAGCTTAATTATTGAATAAAATTCGTGATGATTTGTTGTATTTCTGTTGCTTGCACCTTGTTATCTAGCGCAAACAGATGCTCGTACAATCGCTTATCTTCTACTTTTGGCTTCAATACCAAATCTTGCTTGCGTGCAAATACTTCGTCCCAATTCGCACGAACACTTGCCCACATGCTAGCATTTTCTGTCCACCAATCTTGTGCTGCTTGACAGCGCGAATCGTCCACTTTTTTGTAGCGATTGTAGCCTTTTTCTTCTGCTAAAACAAAGTCGGCTTTGTCTGCTGAACGCACCACTTTTTGATTGTCTTGTTCGTGTACCCAACCTTCGGCAGTGATCTCATGTCGGTTTTGACGAACCGTTACATTGTAGTCGTTGCGCTTGGTGTATTCTCGTCGCGGTAGTGGTGCATCGGTCGTATTTTCCCAATAACTTTTGCCATCCACATGCACCCAAGAAGCTGAACCTTCGTAGCGCGGACTGTCATCTACCTGATACACTTTTTGTGTCCATTGTCCTTTGACGGCAGCTTTTGGTTGTTCCTGATATTTCCATTCATTATTCACGTGGAAGGTATAGAAATCACGGTTTTCGTAAATCCAATCTTGCCGCCAATGCTTGATGACACTTTGTCTTTCTTTCGGTCCAACAATTAGTAAATGTTGTAAGACTAATTTATCTGGACTTTCTTCTACGAGCTGCGCCCACTCCAAACCGCGACTGTGTTTGATAGCGGAAGGCTGATAGTCTTCGGCGTCCGCATAGTTGAAGGTTTCGGCAAAATCAAAGCTGACTTCGTAGCAGCCACACATTTGTTTGATGGCAGCGACGTCTTCTGCTTTTTTTCCTTTTTGAGCGAAGCTTAATTGGCTAATGAAAATAAAAAGCAGGATGGCTAGTCGTCTCATTCGTTTATTTTTATTTAGACAAAATCTATATAAGCGTTAACGAATGCAAAAATACTGTTTAGAGACTTAATATCAAATACTCACTGTTAGGTAATCTGACGGCTAAAATTGGGTATTAACTATACTCAAAATTAGGTATAAATTAGGAAAGCCATGCAAATGCACAGCTTTACTAATCTGTTTTCTTGATAGTCAAATTATTACTGCTTCACAAATCGCTTCGTCACCATTTGTCCATTCATTTGAAGGCGAAAGAAGTAAACACCTTTCGC
>CAYLPW010000242.1:0-7328 GCA_964385665.1 uncultured Saprospiraceae bacterium | reverse complement strand
GGTCGCTGCCAATGAACGCAGTCTCGAACTCGCCCAACGCATCTATGACACCACAAAAATTAAATATACCGAAGGTGTTGGTTCTAGCCTAGAAGTGACACAAGCGGAAAGTGAACTGTATCAAGCGCAAGCGAATTACATCGGTTCGCTGTACGATTTATTGGTGGCAAAAACAGATTTGGAAAAAGCATTGGGACGTAATTAGATGTGAGATCGCTTGTCCTTCGGACGCGCTTTTAGATGTGAGATATGAGACTATTCTAACGTAGTTTTTATACTCCATAATACAAGCGGTTAACAACTGAACAAGTCTCAAAGCGAAGCGATCTCATCCCGAAAGCTTTCGGGATCATAATCTCACAATCTTATAAAAAAATAAAAATGAAACATACCTATTTATCCATCTTATTTATCGGACTCCTCTTTGCCTGCGGTGGCGAAACAGAAGTCGATATGGAAGACCTAAGCGTAGAGGAAAAGAAAGCCTTGCTACGCGAAAAACAAGAAGCCTACAAAGCACTGGAAAGTGACATTGAGGAACTAAGAGTTGACTTAGACGAAGCTGGCGAAGCACCTAAAGAGCGATTGACGCTAGTGACTATGCAGCCGGTGGAGCGCACCACCTTCACGAGCTACACCGAAGTACAAGGAAGCGTAGAAGCGGAAGACTTGGTGAGTGTAGCAAGTGAAACTGGAGGTCGTATTCTTGACTTAAAAATGCAAGAAGGAGGCTATGTCCGAAAAGGGCAATTAGTCGCCAAAATAGATTTGGAACAAGTCGAAAAACAGATCGTCGAGTTAGAAACGCAGTTGTCTTTGGCCAATGATTTGTACGAGCGACAGTCTAGATTGTGGGAGCAGGAAATTGGGTCAGAAGTCCAGTACTTGCAAGCGAAAAATAACAAAGAGCGGCTAGAAAAATCATTAGAAACCATTGGTGCGCAACTGAAACGTGCCAATGTATATGCCCCCATTTCGGGAGTCGTAGAAATGCTGATCTTGAAAGCTGGAGAAATCGCTGCCCCCGGCGCACCAATTGCTCAAATATTAAATACGAGCAAAGTCAAAATCGTTGCAGATGTACCTGAAACCTTAATTCAAGCCGTCAGCAAAGGCGAAAAAGTCATCGCGAGTGTACCAGCTTTAGATTGGGAGCAGGAAATTCGTATCACTGATCTAGGACGCACCATCGACAAGACGAATCGCACCCTACGGGTCGAAGCAGATATTCCAGGCAACTCACAATTGAAGCCTAACTTACTAGCGACTATGCGTATCCAAGACAAAGTCATGAAGGATGTCGTCGTCATTCCATTGACCCAACTCCAACAAGAAGTGGGCGGCAAAAGCTACGTGATGGTAAAAGCTGAAAACGCAGACGGACAGCCGATTGCGAAAAAAGCTTACGTTCAAGTCGGCGAAAGTTTTGACGGACAAATTGTGGTCACGGACGGCTTGAGCGGCAACGAGCAATTGTTGGTGAAAGGATCGCGTAACTTGAAAGACGGTGCGCGTATCGACATTGTGGAAGAGGAGAAAATGGCTGAGAGATAGATATGAGATCGCTTCGCTTTTAGATATGAGACCGCTTCGCTCCTAGACTTTAGAACTGAACAGTCTCATAATCTCATATCTCACCATCTCAAATCTAAAAAAAACATGAAACCTACAACTCAAAATAAAAATAGCAAACTACGGGAGTTTTCGATCTCCACGTGGTCGGTCAATAATCAGATTACGATCTTTTTATTGACGGCGATGATCTTCATTTTTGGGATCATTTCGTACCAATCGATTCCGAAGGAACAGTTTCCCGAAGTGACGTTCCCGACGGTCTACATCAATACGCCGTACTTCGGTAACTCCGCGCCCGACATCGAGGACTTGGTGACGCGCCCGATTGAGAAAGAAGTGCAATCGGTGGATGGCATCAAGAATATTACGTCGACCTCCGTACAGGATTTTTCGATCATCATCGCAGAATTTGAAGCGGATGAAGATTTGGATGTTGCGGTGCGAAAAGTAAAAGATGCCGTCGATAAGGCGAAGAGCGAATTGCCGAGCGATTTGGATCAAGAGCCAACCGTTTCGGAAATCAATACGTCCGATATTCCCATTGTATCCGTCAATATTTCGGGCGATTACAGTCCAGAGCAGTTGCGCAACTATGCGGAATTTGTACAAGAAGAATTGGAAAATATTCCAGAAGTTTCTGAGGTGGTGCTGAAAGGTGCAGTCGAGCGCGAAGTGAAGGTGGACTTGAACTTGCCACAAATGGAAAGTTTGGCCATCAGCTACAACGATATTGAAAATGCGATTTCTGGTGAAAACTTGACGCTTTCAGCAGGTGAAGTCGTCAATGACAATATCCGTCGAGCGATTCGCGTGGTCGGACAGTTTAATGATGTGGACGAAATCCGAAACCTGATCGTGAAGAATGAAAAGCAGCGTCCAGTGTATTTAAGAGACATCGCCGAAGTTGAATTTGGCTTCAAAGATCGGACGAGTATTGCGCGTTCGGATGGCTTGCCAGTCATCTCATTGGATGTCATCAAAAAGAAAGGTGAGAATTTGCTTTTTGCAGCGGATGAAATTGCGGTAGTGACCGAAGAAGTACAAGCCGAATTGCCAGACGACATCAAATTGAGCCTCTTCAATGACCAGTCGGTCAATACGCGTTTGCAGGTGAACAACTTGGAAAATAGCATTATTTCTGGGGTCATTTTGGTGGTCTTGGTTTTGCTCTTTTTCTTAGGTTTACGAAATGCGTCTTTCGTAGGAATTGCGATTCCCTTGTCGATGTTGACTGGTATTTTGATTCTATACGCCACAGGTACGACCATGAACGTGGTAGTACTTTTTGCCCTCATTTTGGCATTGGGACTCCTCGTGGATAATGGAATTGTGGTGGTCGAAAACATCTATCGCTACATGCAAGAAGGCTACTCCGCCACCGATGCTGCGAAGTATGGTGCAGGCGAGGTAGCCTTGCCGATTATTGCCTCTACGGCGACGACTTTGGCAGCTTTCGTACCGCTTGGCTTTTGGCCAGGTTTGGTGGGCGAATTCATGTTTTATATGCCGTACACGCTCATCATTGTCTTGTCGTCTTCGTTGTTCGTCGCTTTGGTCATCAATCCAGTATTGACGGCGGCATTTATGAATATTGATGAGAAAGCAGAAGACCGAGCAGCGCGTCGACGGAAGACTAGAAATATCATTATTGCTGCGGTAGTCATGTTAGTTTTTGCGGCTATCGGACACTTGACGAGTACGATTTGGTTGCGCAATTTATCCATCATCGCGGCTTTTGTTACGCTACTGAATTTCTTCTTGCTGCGTCCTGGCTCCTTTTGGTTTCAAAATACAGTTATGCCAGCGTTGGAACGTGCCTACGATAAAGTGATTGATGGAGCATTGCGTTTTTCATTACTCATATTTGGACTCACATTTGTACTACTTTTCGCTTCCATTGCGATCTTTAACAGCAATACGCCAGATGTGACCGATTTTCCAGAAGCTGATCCAGTCTACGTCAATGCGTTTATTGAATTGCCGATAGGAACAGACATCGAAGCCACCGACGCAACCGTACGCGAAATGGAAGAGCGCATTACGGAAAAGGTAGAACCCTATCGCGGCATCATCGAAGCGATATTGACGCAAATCGGGGAAAATACATCTGATCCCAATGCGCCACCTGAACCAGGTAGTTCGCCCAACAAAGCACGTGTGACGGTACAGTTTGTGCCTGCGGAAGATCGAGGTGATATTTCCACTTTCGATGTGATGGATGAAATTCGGGAAGCCGTTCAAGGTTTTCCTGGTGTGAAAATTTCGGTCGATAAAAACGCGGACGGTCCACCAACAGGAAAGCCAATCAACTTAGAATTGCAGAGCGAATCGCTAGAAGATTTGATTACGACCAGCGATGATTTGATTGCATATTTCAATAGTCAAGGCATTGCAGGAATAGAAGAATTGAAAGCAGATGTACAGGTCGGAAAACCTGAATTGATCGTCAATATTGACCGAGAAGCAGCACGTACGTATGGCTTATCCACTTTCCAAATTGCCAGTTCCATCCGAACGGCAGTCTATGGAAAAGAAGTGTCGCAATTCAAAGAAGGGGAAGATGAGTACCCGATCTTTGTGCGTTTGGGTGAAAAGTATCGCTACAATGTGACTGATCTACTGAATCAGCGCGTGACGTTCCGAAACAATCAAGGACAACTGTTACAAGTCCCCATCGCAGCCGTCGCGGATGTGGAATATACATCGACCTACAGTTCGATTAAGCGAAAAGATTTAGATCGAGTCGTCACGATTTTCTCCAATGTAGTCGCTGGCTACAATGCCAATGCCATCGTTGGTGATATGCGTACCGCAATGGAAGACTATGAACTGCCCGATGGCATGACCTATCAGTTTACAGGTTCGCAGGAGCAGCAAGCGGAAGATATGGAGTTTTTGGTAGGTGCATTTGCCTTGGCGGTCTTCGCGATTATGATTATTTTGGTGACACAGTTTAACTCGGTCATTTCGCCGTTCATTATTCTACTGACGGTCTTGTTTAGTACGATCGGTGTGTTCTTAGGCTATTCCTTTACTGGACAAGAAATTTCGATTGTCTTTACGGGTGTTGGTATCGTCTCGCTCGCGGGAATTGTTGTGAACAACGCCATCGTTTTGATTGATTACATTAACTTGCTCATCAAGAAAAAAGTGGAAGATGCCAATGTCGAAGGACGGATGGACTTAGCGCGTGCAGAGGTACGCGATGCCATTATCCGAGGTGGAGCAACTCGTTTGCGCCCAGTTCTCTTGACCGCGATTACGACCGTTTTAGGTTTAATTCCGTTAGCGATCGGCTTAAACATCAACTTCTTTACGTTGATTTCGCGCTCCGATCCACAATATTTCTTGGGTGGTGATGCGACTGCCTTTTGGGGACCAATGGCGTGGACGGTGATCTATGGATTGACCTTTGCGACTTTCTTGACCTTGATTGTGGTGCCAGTCATGTACTGGTTGGGCTATCGCTTGACGGCGAGAATCAGTGGAAAGCGGCAGTCGAAGCGTCGCTCGGAAGAAGATGTGTCTGGGGTGTTGGATGCTTAGAAAGACAGTAGATTGTAGACATTAGACGATAGACAGTTCAACCACTAACTAGACATTTATCGTTACCATTATCTGTCTTCTTTTGGTTGGTTTACTTGCTGAGCGTTACAGAATGAAAAAGGCTATTCGATTGGGTTCGGGTAGCCTTTTTTGGTTTATTAAAAGCAGGAGTCTAATTTTGATACCCAAATGATTGACCTGTTTGTTAAGATGAGTGGAAGTATTGATTTTTTACGGTAAATAAAATAGCTATGAAAGGAATCCATTTTGTGACGGACGAGCAAAATAGACGAGTAGCTGTACAGATTGACTTGCAGCAATCTTTTATGACCGATTATTAGTTGAGAACCGAGTCAGTGAAGAGACCACTACACTGGATAACTTCATTCAAGAATTGAAGGCGGAAAAGTTATTGGACGACGAGCTATAAAGTCGTCATTAAAAAATCTGCGTAAAAAGAAATTAGACGTTTACCAAAACACACGATTAGCCGAGTAGTTGCTCCACTTAAATTGCTTGAAGAAGATGCCTATCCAACAGGAGCTATAAAGCTAGTTGGGTCGCTACGTGCTTGGCGAATGCGAGTAGGCAACTATCGAATCATCTATGAGGTGTATGACACGCATTTAGTTATTGAAGTCGTTGCCGTTCGGCATCGAAAGGAGGCTGACCAATAGATGAATGTTTGGAACAGATATTCTTCAGTCTTTTTTGCTTTCAAATTTAGTTCAATAAAACGGTTCAGTGCTAGTTAAACTAGATATTTAAAAAGTAGACGGCAATTTTGGACACTGGAGGTTAAGGAGGTATATTTTTGGATGAGTTTAGGTTGTGTTTGGGGAAAGGAGGGTTTTGGTGAACCAATAAGTCATGGTATAACTCTTTAGTAATCTTATAACTAACGGTCACTAAAACTGCTGCATCTATTCACAACTAATCGAATTTAACTAACGTTAAAATAAAAACACTTCTATGGAACCCATTACTATTTCTGCTGCCATTGGCGGCATCGTTACTTTTCTCAGTACTCAACTCGCTAAGAATAAGTCGATCAAATCGTTCGCTAACGATTTTATTGATGCTGCCCTCCTAGATATTCGTCCCTTTTTTTTGAAGGAAGATGATACGCCACAACCTATTGTACAGCAGCTTGCAGACAAACCGAACAGTACTGCTCGGCAGCAACAATTAGAATCTATGATCACTGTACAGTTGGAAGAGCAGCCTGAACTGGAAAAGGCATTTAGGAAGCTTTACGAAAATATTTCAGCTACAGAAGAGGGAGCAAAAGTTGTGAATAACATCAAAAACGCTAAGAATACTAATACAGGAAACGTCAATACAGGTGGTGGTAATTTTCGTATCGGCGACAACTAATGGGAAATGAGTATATCCAATTCAAAAAACATCAATAAAGGTGATATTCAAACGCAAGGTGGCAATGTACATCTAGGAGACAACTACTATAAAAGTCTAGAGTACAAAGAGTTACAAAAGAATATAAAGCGACTACAACGAATGCTACAACTTCCTGTGACAGACACTGAACGTCTTGAATATGGGAAAGAGCTAGAAGAAGAAGAGCAAAAACTGCAACAATTCAAGCAAGGAGTCATCGCTCTAGCAGAAACCTTTCAACGTATCGACTTAGACACCGAGCGACTGCAAATAGCAAAAGCCCACTTTGACAAGGGAGAATATAAAGAAGCGCGAGCGATATTGGATGCAGAAGAAATGAGTAAAGAACTAGACGCTTTGCTAGATAGAAAAGGGCAATTAGCGACCAAAACTGCGGAAAATGAAAATCAGCTGGAGAGTAAGGCAGACGAATTTCTAATTTTGGCTCGCTTAACGGCTATTGATTATGAAAATAAAGACTGGTTTACACAAACGCAATATTATTTTGAACAATCTATAAAAGCTCAAGCTAATCTAGACAATCAATTTGCTTACGCTTATTTTTTACAACAACACAATCGCTTTTCAAAAGCGACACCTTATTATAAAAGTGTACTAGAAGAATACAGAAAATTAGCCGACCTCAATCCGCAGACCTACTTGCCATATGTAGCAACGACCTTGAATAATTTGGCGGTTTTACAGAGCGATAAAAATGAATTTGAAAAAGCCGAGCAAAGCTATCAAGAAGCCCTTGCGATCTATCGAAAATTAGCCGACCTCAATCCGCAGACCTACTTGCCATATGT
>CAYLPW010000241.1:0-7394 GCA_964385665.1 uncultured Saprospiraceae bacterium | reverse complement strand
AAATAAGCATGACCAATAGCAAATTCTCGATTTAGAAGCAAAGCAATACGATCATTCACGGTGGTCAATAAGTTGACTAAGTTCACACCTGCCAAAGTCGATTGATGTGCCAACAATTCAGGGCGAGGCTGCATAGGCGTGAAGGTAAAACGGCGTCGTAGCGCAATGTCTATCTGGCTCGTGCTACGATCTGCGGTGTTCATGGTCGCTATCAAATACAGGTTGGGTGGAACAGTAAACAACTCCTTAGAGTAAGGGAGAATGACCGAAAGTTCTTCGCGTGCGCCAGTGCGTTTGTCATCTTCCAAAAGGGTAATTAACTCACCAAAGATGGCGGCGACATTGCCTCTATTGATTTCGTCGATGATGAGGACGAGTCGTTTTCCACTTTCCCAAACTGCCATAGCTGCTTTCACCATACGCTTAAAAATACCTTCGGCGATATGGTAACTAATTTCCTGTGCTTCCAGTTGTGGCTTGATGCCTTCCACAAAATCTTCATACGTAAAAGACTGATGAAAACTCACAAATCCAACTGTTCCGTCTTCCATATACTGGTCAAAGCGTTCACGCAGTTGATCTCGCTCTTCGAGCTGTAGCTCATCCAGCGTTCGATGCTCAATGATGGACAGCGCGTAGTTAATGGTTTGATAGGTTTTTCCAGTGCCTGGAGGTCCATATAGGATTTGATTCAAAGCCGCACGCAATCTTGGGCGATAGTCATACGTGCTTTCTGGTTCTGCCAACACATCTTGCCCTTCGATCAGCTCCACGATGGCTTCGTACTGCTCGCGCGTAGCTTGGTAGTTTGTTTTAGGTAGTCCAGCATTGAAGTCCTGAAAAATAGATTCGGGTAGCATTTCTTTCGTAATCGGACGATCCCATAGGTTGTACTCGATTTTCAGTCGAATACGTGCTGTTCGCTCTGGAATAACTTGAAAATAATTCAATTCTGCTGTTCCAATTTCTATTAAATCAACGATGGAAGTTGCTTCTGCTAAGGCATAGACACCAGCTGTTGCCCCCGTTTGCCAAAGGATAACTTTGTCACCTTTCGCTACTGCTTTGCGATGTTGCTTGACGGCGAAAGTCTCCACCGCTTCTGCTCGAAGCGCTTCTTGCAACCTGAAAATTTTAGGATTGGCTTGAAATACCCAGTAGTTTGTCTCTTTCATGGACGGTAAGGAATAGCAGAAATTGAAGCATCAAGAAACAGAAAAAATATGGGGATTGAAAGTTTGAGTTTATTTGATGAATAGAAAAATTGGAATACCAGTAGGTCATTGTGAAAAATGAACCCTTTCCTTACCTTCGCACTTCTAAAAAATACTAGAGTTTGTACAAAAGAGTTGGGTACAAAACTGCTTAAACTTATAGAACTGATTGATGGTAGATTGATGAGGTTTCACTATCTCAAATCTCACTATCTCAAATCTCATATCTAAATTATGCTACAACGAATTCAATCTGTTTTTTTATTTCTAGCCAGTGGTGCTTCTTTTGGACTATTTGGACTGCCATTTGCGTCTACCGATCAGCCAATTGCTCAGTCTGACTTATTCGCCGATAGTGCTTACACCGTTACAGATAATATTGCACTGATGATTTTGTTCATCGTGGCAGGTGCGTTGTCATTAGGTGCGATCTTTTTATTCAAGAATCGACCCTTGCAAATCAATTTAAGCCGTGTAGCTTTTGTGGCTTCTATCGTTGGATTGGTGCTTGGGATCATCCTGTTTATTAACGATGAAATCACAAAATTAGCCAACCAAATGCCTGATCCTCAGGATGGTATAGGGGTACTGCTGCCAATAGTGGCAGCAGTGATGTTGTTGTTAGCGATGCGTGCTATTGGAAAAGATGAAAAACTGGTGCGCTCTTCGGATCGGTTGCGATAAGATTTGGATAGGGTTTTCGTTTTTAGTCACCCCGTGAATGTTCTGCTTGAGATAAGTGAAAGATAAAATCCCACTACTTTGAGCCGAGTATTCGCGGGGTGACTTGTACTGGATGCGTTACGCCCGATTCGATTGCAACTCTTGGCTTTGCCGGAATTTATTGCTCAACGAATCCAATGCAAACTCCCAAAGATCTTCATACGGAATAATTTCTATCTCCGATGCCTGATTAGCGATGTCTATGGTTTTTGATTTTAGTCGATTGTAATATTTGTCCGAACGACGCGCTACGCCAGCTTTGTGAAAGCCCGAAATCGGAATTTGCAAGAGCATCTTAATAAAACAGTTGCTACGAAACGTATCGTCATCTCTTAGATAACGAGAACAGTACTTTTCGATGGCTTCGATTCGATTGATTGCTTTATCGTATTGTTTTTTACGAATCATAAACAGAATCTGAATCACCAGAATTGGGATGTTCATGCCTCGTTTGTCTTTGGAGAAAATAGGCGTTTCGTTGAAGAATTTGCCCGGTCGAAACTTTGCAAATCGCTTATCTTTAGACTCTGCTTCAATACGCTCTACCGCTACTAAATAATGCAGAAAGCCTTCGTAAATTTTCCACATTTCTTGTAAATGCGGATGCAAGAATTGGAAACGTCGGTGATTGACCGCTTCACTGAAAATGTGATAGGCTTGTTGATATTGTTTAGTGTGCATGGACAGTGTGAAGTACAATTCCTGATGCTTGAACCAGTTGAAAGAGCCTTCTTCCAGCAGTGAAATACACGTTTCCGCTACTTGCTTTCCGTCATCGAATTGCTTGAGCTGCGTATAGCTAATCAACTGTTGATGCAAGAAAATTTGCATGGGCACACTCGCTTCATAATCTTTTGCCTGAAACAATTGAATCGCTTCCTGACAGACACGTACGGTATTCTCGTAGTCATTGACGCTCACGTATATCAAATTCCGAATCAGCGAGGTACAAAATTGAAAACGATACGTACGATACTCTTCTAGCAAAGGAGCAAGTTGGTCAAAATAATCCTTCGCCTTCTCATGAATTTCGCCTTGTGTCGCTTTACTATTCACATAGCGCGTCACCAATTCGACATAGAGGTGCTCCGCTAAATTTTCCTTCTGCCAAATCTGTTCATACTCAGCAAATAAGTCGTTGTACTGTTCGTACTTCTTGAGATTCCCTTCTCTTGTTCCATAATGCAAACGCAAAAATCGAGCAATATCAATGACTAGTTCCGAAAACTCATACTTTTTGGCTTGCTTTAAAATCTTCAAGGACAAGTTGACCGCCGAAAGTCGCGCATGTTTACCAGTCAAAATTTTTGCGGCTGCCCAATCTTTATAGCATTCGTAATACGCCTTTTGTCGCTCATTGTAAGAAGGTTGTTTGACATCTATGAAAAAAACGGTATTGATTAACCGATTTTTCAGCCGATTTTTCAGCTTTTTGTAGTTGTAATTATCATCTGATGTTCCATAAAAATGCATCGCTGCTTCTTCGTCGGAGGTCAATTTTTCTTCCACGATACAGTTGTAAAATTCTGTAATCATAGACTGACTTTCGTTCGGATTGCCGATGACTTCAATGGAACGAACTTTATTGCGATTAACGATGTGTACGAGTTCTCTTAGTATTTGCATAAGCCTTTCGCGTAAATAAGTCGAATTAAGTAAGCGCAACCTATCGGTAATTTTAGTCTTTCATCACACCAATATTTGAAATGATAAAAAGATGATCTTTATAAACAGTATCAAGTACTAGCTAACAGTGTTATTAGACCAATAGATGGTGACTTCAGTAAAAGTAACCGACCGATACGGAGTTCTATAAAATGTAATCTTACTTATTGTTGTTGGGAGATGTTGTCAACAGAATAGCGTTTAAACGAACGTGAAAGTATGAATTTTCAGAGGAAAGGAGAAGAAAGTGACATTAAAAAAATATCTTAACTGTAAATAGCTACTCGTCATGGACTTATGTATAAATAGTTGGCGTTTATATTAAATATATACCGCTAAAGATTACTATTGAGAAAGAAACATTACATAACATCTATTTATATTAAACGAACCAACTGAACAGCATCGGGTTGCTGTTCAATTCTCTAAATTTGATACCTGCTCGATGCATTCGATCAACGAGTGCTTCGTAATGGTTGACCTGCTTTACTTCTATGCCTAGTAAAGCTGGACCTGAAGTTTTGCTATTCTTTTTGTCGTATTCAAAGCGCGTAATATCGTCGTTCGGACCTAGCAGTTCAATGAATTCTTTCAATGCGCCCGAACGTTGCGGAAATTCGATAATGAAATAGTGTTTCAAGCCCTCATATAACAAGGAGCGTTCCTTAATCTCCTCCGTTCTCGTAATATCATTGTTACCTCCACTGACGATACAGACCACACTTTTGCCTTTAATTTCTTCTTTGTGATAGTCCAAAGCAGCAATCGACAACGCACCCGCTGGCTCCACCACCATGCCATCTCCATTATACAATTCCAAAATCGTCGTACACACTTTTCCCTCTGGAACAAGCGTCAAATCATTCAACACCTGTCGGCAAATTTCAAATGTCAAATCACCCACCTGCTTCACCGCTGCACCATCCACAAACGGATCAATTCGATCCAAATACACCAACTTACCTTGCTGCAAAGCTGCTTGCATCGAAGGCGCACCTGAAGGTTCAACACCGATCATTTTCGTCTGCGGACTCATCTGTTGAAAGACAGTACCGACACCACTCATCAAGCCACCGCCACCAATCGGCGCAAACAAATAGTCAATAGACGCATCCGCATCTTCTATGATTTCCAGACCAACGACACCTTGTCCTTCTATCGTCCACTGATCGTTGAAGGGATGAATGAAATGCAACTCGTTCGCATCCGCCTCTCGTTTAGCTTCTGTATATGCATCATCAAAGGTGTCGCCTGAAAGAATAACCTCCACTTTGTCTTTCCCAAATAGCTTGACTTTTTCTACTTTCTGACTAGGTGTGACGGACGGCATATAGATCTTTCCCTGTACCCCCATTTTCCAACACGCAAACGCCACGCCTTGCGCATGATTGCCCGCACTCGCGCACACAATACCGCGTTCCAATTCGGCAGCGGACAAACTCGACATCTTATTGTACGCACCCCGTATTTTGTAAGAGCGCACGACTTGCAAGTCTTCTCGCTTCAGCCAAACATCGCACTCGTATTTTTCGGAGAGTCGATAATTCTTTTGTAGAG
Organism: uncultured Saprospiraceae bacterium; assembly: GCA_964385665.1. Lineage (GTDB taxonomy): Bacteria > Bacteroidota > Bacteroidia > Chitinophagales > Saprospiraceae > JAAUTG01. The sequence continues at coordinate 2,235 of CAYLPW010000241.1, read as the reverse complement.
GGGTATGTCTTGCCACGCCTCGAAGCTTTACTTTTGCGCGGTAGATATTTTCCAATGAAATAGGCGAAACAAAATCAGTACGAAGTGGCTTCATAAATAGGAAGATAGATGTGAGATTTTGAGTAGTGAGATGTGAGACAATTTCCCAATAATTCAATAATCAGCACATGGTAATATGATTTAAATTAGCTTTTGAAAATGTCCATAGAAGATAAGTAAGAATGATATGTTACTTGGGTTAGTGAAAAAACAAACTGTTCACAAGTCACAAGTCATCAAAAACTATGTAGTCTATGCGCCTATGTGTTTCAAAAGTTCCTAATAAAGATAATAAACGTTAGGCGACGAAGTTAAGCACTTATACCCACTTCGCTTTAACTTTGCTTCGCGCTTTTTACAAAATATAGCGACTCAAAACGCATCCGATATGTATAAACGAATACTACTGACTACCTTATATAGTTGCCTGACTTTTTTAGCTGTCGCGCAACAACCTACGCAGCCTACGCAGCGATTTCAAGGTGCTATACTAGGCGGCTTCAATGTCAGTCAAATAGACGGCGACCGCTTGTTTGGCTTCAATCGCTATGGACTAAATGGTGGACTACAAGTCGCCACTATTCTAAGTGAACGCTGGCAGGTCAGTCTAGAGTTTAGTTACAGTCAGCGCGGCAGCCGACGCGTGCGTGGTGACGATCCACTTTCCGAGTACGAAAACATCCAACTCAACTACGTCGAAGTGCCAGTCCTCGTCCGTTTTTTAGATTGGAAACTCCATTTCAATGCTGGACTTTCCTACAATCGTCTCATCAATTTTGAAGTCATCGACCGTGACGGCGAAGACATCACCGACGGGCAAGATTATCGCTTGAACAATGTGGCAGCAGTCGTGGGCGCGACCTATTTTATCAATGAACATTGGGGCGTGGACGGCCGCTGGTCGACGAGCTTTTTGGATTTGCAACTTGGCGAGAATCCTAGAGGGATACCGTGGCGGGAGAAGTGGCTGAATTTGCGGTTGTTGTATCGGTTTTAAATATCTTCAAAGCCTTCAATACCTCTAAAGCGTTCTTTGTTCTTGCGCCACCAATTTTCTTGTGCCTCCTCAGCCATTTTGTCTATCTCAGACTGCTCAATGTCATTTTTGAGTCCAAGTTCCATGTACCGAAAGTAGTTAAGCACACCTTGTAGCGTTTCTGGCGTAGTTGCTTTCGGCAGCCGTATCAAAATCTCCTCCTCGGTGTGTTCTATGGTATAGTTCATATTCTCTTTTTTATCTAAATTACATATATCAAACGTTTATCAGAGGTGATTGGTTGCTATATTGCATTGGAGCAAACCTAAGCGTTAATAGATACCTTTCCAGCTATTCAATCCGCTAAGTTAGAAAATTCCACCGACTGCACCCGCTGCACCAACAAATCAAGCAACCGCTTCCGAATTGCCTTTTCATCCGCTAAATACAACGCCCATTCTTCCAAGGTAAAATGACCCATCACCACACCAATCAACAACTCCCGCAACTTACTATCGTTACGGATGCTATGCTGAATATATTCTAGTCGCTTTTTCGGTTGTAATTTGTAGAACACGCCTTTTCGCTGTTCGATGTAGTGCTGATAAATAGGAATGAGTAAATCGTGTTGCAATTTAAGAATGGGACGGAGCACTTCATTCTGGAATTTTTCGATAACCGTACTCGTCGGTTCGGTCGAAACTTCAGGGCGAATTGCTTGTAAACTTGCTCGATTGATAGACATAGAATAATGTTGAACAAATAAAATGAGGTAGCTACCTAAAAAAAGCGTATTTGGAGAAACATTGTTTGCTCTTGTTAGATTTTATTATAGTGACTAAAATGTTACATTTGCTCGGCTAGATCAGCCCTGCTCTGAAAACCGAGACGAGATTTGAATTTATTAACCAGTCATTAGGACTTTACTAGAGTACTGAACGATTGATGCTGGATCGCTACCTCCGCGTTTTAGCGTCTAAAGTCTAATGGCTAACATCTTAAAACATGCCTTTCGATATAGAAATGATCCGCTCGCACTACGCGAGTTACCCGAAAAAAGTAGACGATGCCAGAGCAAAACTTGGTCGTCCACTCACCTTAGCAGAAAAGGTTCTATACGCTCACCTACACGAAGAATCGCCTTTACAAAATTATGGACGTGGCAAAGACTACGTTTTCTTCGCACCCGACCGTGTAGCCATGCAGGATGCGACAGCGCA
>CAYLPW010000240.1:0-7417 GCA_964385665.1 uncultured Saprospiraceae bacterium | reverse complement strand
TCGTCATTTATATGCAGTGGAACGCTCCACGCGATCCGCAAATTACGGCTCTTTCGGGACGCTATTTCATTCCTATTTTTCCGTTTTTCTTTTTGGCGTTGGCGAATCGAAAGTGGCGAGTCAGTTTTAACTGGCGAATTGGATGGATGAGCGTGCTATTTTTGGCACAATTGGTAATGTGTTGGAGTATTTGGGGTCGACATTATGGGTAGGTGAGAGAGGTACAAATCCGATAGTTATCGGATGGAAGATTTTGTAAAGCAGGCGCATTATTCCAGCAACTTCCCTTTATCCAGATTTGCCACATTCAACCGCTTTTCGGACAAGTATTTCCAATATCGCTTCGGTACATGCTGCAAGTGGAGTTTCATGTTCTTGCGCTCTGGAATATTGACGCTATCAAAATAGGTCTTCCAAAAAAACTGATAGTCCGACTCTTGTTCACCTAGAATTTCTGCTTGCAACTGCCGATATTTCAATAAGTGATCGTCCTCGAAGGTGGTGAACTCCGTGTTTTGTTGATTGTAATAGATACCATAGCGACGCCGACTATCATAGATCAACCAATGCTGAGCTGCATAACGATCTTCAAAATGCTGTGGCAGCAATGGCAGCACATTGAAATCTGGTTCGATAACCGAGTAGTAAATGTCATCCTTGGTTCGTTGAAAGCGCACAAAAGCATGCATGCGATGGACTTCTCGACCTATTTTTTTGCTCAGTTCATGCATGCGAAGCACCGTGTCATCTGCGAAATTGTCTAAGATATTTTGTGGACTGCTCATCGCTTGTCGCACCAGATCATAAATGAGCATTTCCACATCCGACTGTTCCGATAGGAAAGTTCGATACATTAACTTGGTACTCGCCTGTCCACACTTTTTGCGCATTCCCGTCAAAACCCGATTTGCGTAGGCGACATTTGTTTCCACGAAAGTCGGTTGATCAAAAAATGTCGGTTGCCACTCGTCCGCTGCGACAATACGTGTTGCGGGAGTCTTCAAGCGATAAGTCTCAAAGATGACAGTGAGCAAGCCTTCGTAGGTATGATCGTAAGTGAAATTCATTTGTCCATAAATTATGAGTCATGGATCATGAATCATAACCTACGATTCATGACCCATGATCTATGAAAACAAACTCAACTGCTGCGTCTGCGTTTTTTTATACTTCTCATGCGTCAACTGCTCCCGAATCACGTCTGGATAAAAGTCAATTTCCTTAAACGTTGGATCAGCCGTCAGCATAAAATACTTCGCTCGTTTCATCACAATACCAATCTTTTTCAAATGCTCCAAACGCAACGCTCTGTGCTTTCGCGCCGCCACAATTTTCTTTGCTGACTTCACTCCAATACCTGGGATGCGCAAAATCATTTCGTACGGTGCTTTATTAATATCAATCGGGAAGTGTTGTGGATTGCGCAACGCATACGCTAGTTTAGGATCGAGTTCTAGATCTAAATCGGGATGTTGATCGTTGACAATTTCTTCCACCTTAAAGCCGTAGAAACGCATCAACCAGTCGGACTGATACAGCCTATTTTCACGAATGAGTGGTGCTTGTTTTAAAGCTGGCAAACGATTGTCATCGCTGATCGGAATGTAACCAGAATAGTAGACACGACGCAGTTTCTGCTCTTTATACATATCACTCGCCAAGTTCAGAATATGCTGATCGTTCTCGGGCGTCGCCCCAATGACCATTTGTGTACTTTGTCCTGCGGGTGCGAACAAAGGTGCTTTTTTGACTACCTTTTTTTCTTCCTTAAATCCTTCAATCGCACCAGCCAGATAATTCATCGGCTCAAAGACTTCCTTGTAATTTTTCTCTGGTGCTACTTTCTTCAAGTTCTCTTCAGACGGAATTTCGATATTGACGCTTAAGCGATCCGCAAATAAGCCAGCTTCGTGCATTAGTTCATCACTGGCACCTGGGATTGCCTTCAAGTGAATATAGCCATTAAAATTATGTTCCAACCGTAGCTGTTTCGCTACACGCACCAAGCGTTCCATCGTAAAATCGGCATTCTTAAAGATGCCCGAACTTAAAAACAACCCTTCGATGTAGTTGCGACGATAGAAATTGATGGTCAGATCAACAACTTCTTTTACCGTAAATGCAGCCCGTTCTACATCATTACTTTTGCGGCTAACACAATAAGCACAGTCGAATATGCAATGATTAGTAAGCAATAGCTTGAGGAGAGAAACACAGCGACCATCCTCTGTATACGTGTGACAGATACCCATCCCTGTAGAGTTGCCTAAGCCCCCTTTTTTGTTCTTGCGATGGCTGCCACTTGAAGCGCAGGAGACATCGTATTTAGCAGCATCGGCGAGAATAGCGAGCTTTTGCTCTATTGTTTTCTTTGGCATGTATTGTTTTTGAACGAGCAAACAAGATACCCATAAAAACAGACAATTCAAACAATTAGTTGGAGACGAAAACTACGAATTGTGTCATTTAAAACAAAGAAACAAGGGCAGTCATTTTATCAAAATTCCCTTAACTTTAAGAGGAATAATCAGAGCCGTTCCGTCACCAACAACTGCTAACGTGACGACCAAGAAAAACCAAATTTGAACGCAATATGTGCAAACGGAGCAGATATATCGCTGTTTTCGACCTCTTGAAATTCATCGCTTGTAAAGGCAGCAAACCGATACCCAGCAGCAACATTGACTTTCATCCATCGGAAGGCATTGAGTTCAAAGCCTAGTTCTGGCTGTGCAACGAGGATCGCTTCTTGTTCACTATTGCTTTGCCCTGAAAAACCAATTCGTCCACCAGATGCAAAAAAGCCAAAAGAAGGGTGAAAAGCTTTATGAGCGGACGGCATATAATTGAAAAAAAGACCGTTGTAGGTCATCTCTGTCGAACGCGCATCGATGTTCGGAAAGTCGACCTGATGTGTTCGCCAACCTAATAACAGATTCTTATTGAATTCTAATGCAAACTGTGCACCCGACTGCTGCACTACATCACCGTCCACTAACGTAGCACCCAGTGCTGGTCCGCCCCATGCACCCGTTAAGCGAATGCCACTTTCACTAAATAAAGTTTCATCTTTCTGAGCTTGACTAGCCACATTAAATAGCAAACTTGCCAACAAAACAAACATCCATTTTCTCATAAGAACTGTCTTTTATTAGTGAACATCGCAAAGCTAAACGGTTTCATCTAATAGTCCAATACATTGATCGATCAATGTGGTAAGTTCCACTAAATGCAGTGAATTTGGAGGAGCGAAAGTAGATCAGTATATTAGCCATCCTATTTTTTCATCAGATAGACAAAGAAATCATTATGGGCGTATTCAATGAACTAAAAAAAGTACTTTTTGGAGCTAGTTCGATAGCCAAACATGGCGCAGAGAAAGTGACGGAGAGCGGGAAAGAAGCTACCGAAAAATTGTCTAAAGACTTAGAGGACTTGAGTGAAAAAGCAGAAGAAAAGCTGGAGCAGGCTCAGCAAATGACTGAAGAAATAGGTGGTAAAATTTTGAATACAAGCGAACGTGTCGGGGAGGAGGTCATTAAACGTACGGAAGGTTTTTGGGAAAAGACAAAACAAGTTGCCGAAGATGTAGGTGGCGAAATTTTGGATAAAACTAACCCTACCCGAACCTCAACTACTGCTAGCTACACGACTCCGGAAAAACCTATGGCTACACCACCGCCTACTACGACTGCTACCACTAGTACGGATAGCACGGACTTAGCCAGCGACTTAATAGATGAAGCTTTTGAAGAAGCAAAGGAAGAAGTCATCCCTCCTACTCCACCACCTATTGTAGAGCAAGCTGCGGACTCCATACAAGAGCAAGATTCTGTTTTTGAACGACTGATGAATAAAGCGGAAGATCTTTCCGAAAAGCTAAAAGAGCAAACAGACGACTTTGATGTGCCGCGTGAAACGAAAATTGGGTATGACAATGTCAAAGGTAGTATGTTAGACGGTCAAGATGATTTTTTTGCCAAGGCAGAACGATTCGCTCAAGGGGACTATCACAATACAGGAAAAGACCCTGCGGATGAAGTCATCGAAGAAGGAGAAATCATCATTCAGGATAATCCAGATTATAAAAAGCCTGTCAATGAGGGAACAGTAAAGGGCTTTGAGGATTTGGATGGCGATGGCAATGAAATTATTGATGACGCGATCATCCTAGATGAGTAAGCAGATCACCAATAGTATGTACAAATCAACAAACATCTTCTTACCTTCGCGCCTTCAACTAGAAGGATTATGCGCAAAATCACTGCTGACAAGATCTACACGATCAGTAATGGAGTCTTAGAAAATCATGTGCTCATTTTGGACGATGATGGGACGATCCTAGATATAACAGCAATTGCTGCACATGATAGCACAAGTATGGAGCAGTATGAAGGGGTGTTAGTTCCTGGCTTTATTAACACTCATTGCCACCTAGAACTATCGCACATGAAAGGACGTGTACCTACTGGGACAGGTCTAATTCCATTCATCAAAAACGTTGTTCAGTTTCGAGCGGATTTCACACCAGAACAAATTCAAGCGGCTATCGAGCAAGCTGATGCCGATATGCGAGCAGCAGGTATTGTAGCCGTTGGCGATATTTCTAATGTGACAGATACAATAGCGACTAAATCCAAAAGCGACATCCACTACCATACTTTTGTGGAGATGTTTGACTTTATGGTCGATGCGAATGCGCAAGAGCGATTCGATGAGTACAGCAGTGTAGCAAATCAGTATCAGCAATATCAGTTGCCTTATACCCTTGTACCTCATGCACCCTATTCCACCTCCAAAAAGTTATTCGCGCTAATTAATAAACATCAAGTAGCAGAGGCTGTCACCGTCAGCATTCACAATCAAGAAATGCAGCCAGAGAATGATCTGTTTTTAGCTAAGCATGGTGATCTCATTCCGTTTTATGCGAACTTTGGCATTCCAATTGCAGATTGGTTGCCGACGAAACAGACCTCTATCCACTATGCGATGCAAGAGATGGATGCGCAACGCCGAACACTATTCGTCCATAACACACTAACTTCAACAGAAGATATTGCGGCTACTCATGCCTGGAATCCGCGTACCTATTGGGCAACCTGCCCGAATGCGAATTTATACATCGAAAATCGTTTGCCACGCTACGAACACTTTATCGCTTCAGATGCTAAAATGACCATTGGAACGGATAGTTTGACATCCAATTGGCAATTATCAGTGCTAGAAGAGTTGAAAACGATTGCGCGTTATCAGTCTTTTGTACCTAACGAAATGCTACTACAATGGGCGACTTTAAATGGTGCGGAAGCGTTGGGCTTGGACGATCAGTTGGGTAGTTTTGAAGTGGGGAAACGTCCTGGTATTAATTTGTTGAGTAGCGAAAAAATTACGGCAGAGACGACGGTGCGAAGACTCGTTTAAACGGTTTTTCACCTCAGAAACAGACTAATGACCCTATCTAGCTTAGCGATCTTTGCGTATCCTTCGCGCCCTTACGGTTAAGCATCTAAAACAATCACTCTCCCTCCTTGTCCACCTTCGGACGAAACCGATCATACAACACCGTCATCACGACCACAAAAACCAAAGAAGGCAACAAATTTTCGATATTCACCTCTCCCAACTTCATCATCCGAATGCTAATCGCGACAATCAAGACACCACCTACTGCGGTAATCTGATTCAAAATATTGTCCGTAAAAAAGGGAGCTAATTTGCCTGCCAATAAAGTCAAACCACCTTGAAAAAGGAGCAATGGAATGACGGAAAACCAAACGCCCACCCCATAAGCTGCCGTCAACGCCACAGAAGCGACGCCATCTAAAATAGATTTGATGAGTAGCAAATTGCGCTTGCCTTCTACGCCCTCCTCTATCGCCCCAATAATGACCATCGAACCGACACAAAACAAAAGAAAAGCAGTCACCAACCCTTCCGTAAATTGGGCATCGCCAATAGATAATGTGGTTTTCAATGTCTCCCCCAATCCGTTTAGAAAGTCATCCACGCCTAACGCTTCACCAGTGATGCCACCCAAAATTAAGCTCAAAATAAAAATGAGCATATAGCCATCCGGCACACGCAAACCCATCATGATTCCAATGATGAGTGTTCCTAATCCAATAGCTTGAAAAATGATTTTCTCGTATTCGATGGAAAACAATTGTTGCAAGTACAAGCCGAGCAGACAGCCGAGACTGACCGTTGCAACGTTAACGAAAGTAGCAATAGGTAGACGCATAGTTTTTCAATGTGCAATGTGCAATGAACGATTAGTAGTGGGTGATGAGCAATTATCTCTATTGGTCTAAGGATAATAAGACGATGTTTGCGCCATCTGGTACTTCTACTTTGCCATCGCGAACACGTACTTGCTTGCCAGAATAGTGATCGCGTAGAAACGTTCCTTCTTTGAATGTTTTACCGATTTCAATCTCTCGAATTTGCCCTTTCAGGTCTAGTGCGATGACTACTTTGTCCTCCAATTTATCGCGTTTGAAGGTGCGTTGAAATACGTAAGGTTTTTTTGAAATGCGTTCATGCTCGCCCATGCCGATAGCTGGATGTTGTTGTCGAAATGTTCCTAATTTTTGCCAATGTTCGAGTACTTCTTTAATCTGGTGTCCTTCTCGTTTGGCGTTGTTATCTATTTCGTCCCAATTCATAAAAGAACGTAGGGTCGCATCGCCGTTCGTACCAGGAATAATGAGCGAACGCGCTGTTTCATCGCCGTAGTAGGTTTGTGCGCTACCAGGTGTGAGGAGTAGTCGCGTAGCGGTTTCCATGGGTCGCTTTCGTGCTGGATCATAAGGATCGCCGTCGTCGTGCGAGCTGAGGTAGTTGACGGTCGTTTTACCTTCCAATTCTTTGTTCAATTGCTTTTCATATTTGGTGAATAGCTGCTCGTAGTCCAATTGGTCGGCGTCGTATTTGAACTCGAAGTTGATCAGGCTATTGAACGCATCAAAAAAGTCTACTTCGCGGTCGCCATAGTCGTACAATCGTCCGCCACTCACTCCATAGCCATACACTTCGCCCATCATGTAAAACTCTTGATCGTTGAGAATAGCGATGGCTTTCGGATTCATTGTTTTCCATTCTTCAAAAGCCACTTCTGCCTCTTTGCGCAAGTCTTCCCATACTTCTTCTTCGGTATGTTTGACGGTGTCCACTCGAAAGGCATCCACGCCATACTCACGAATAAAATCGGTCAACCATTTGATGATGTAATTCGTCGGCGTGCGCGTCAGCCCAGTGCGTTCAAAGAAAGCATCTAATTCTTGAATCTCCTGTTCATAACGACCTTCAGCTTTCCACTTTTCGACTAGTCCTTTTGGTAGTTCTACGGCTTCTTTACTTTCCGTTTTGATGTCTGGCAAATTATCCACTAAGGTACAAGTGACGGTTGTTTCAAAGT
>CAYLPW010000239.1:6633-7529 GCA_964385665.1 uncultured Saprospiraceae bacterium | reverse complement strand
TTCTTCTCCAAATTATCTGTGGAATCGGTAAAAATAACTTTAGAATCATTTTCGGAGGAATGTCCGTCAAATATGTAGAGGATTCCTGATTCTGGTAATTTATTTAGTTTATCTGGGAATTCTGCAAAATTTATTTGGCACAATAGATTGTAATATCCTTCTTCTTTGTATGGGTAATCAATTTCTTTGGGTAAATCAGGTATTCCACCCAATCTTGTATTTCCGAGTTGAGAATAATCTTCTTCTTCAAAAGATTTTAAGCGATAGTTAAAACTCAAACCGTCAAGCAACTTCGTTTTGAAATCTTCCAATTCCAATTCGTCGATTATTTTATCAACTTCGTTTTTTAGTTGGTTTGTTGTTTTTTTCATTTTTTTTCTTTCATGATACAGAACGGTTTGGCTATGCGATCGGGCGAAGTGTAGCGAGCCTGGACGCATAGCTTTTGTTGGGCGATTTTCATTTACTTTTCATTGCCTCAACAAATTTGGAGAATGCTTCTAACATTTTAGGGTCAAACTCACTTGAATCAAGCCTTACGAATGGAGATTCTTGGTTGGTATTCCAATCTTTAAATCATCAGATTTTATATCTGTTCCAAATACTTGGAGATAGAATTTTCCGAACGAAATTGCATGAATTCGATCTGCATTTTTCAAAGCCTCGTTCATATAAGTCTTTCCAAGGTTAAACGCGTATCTTGATGCTGCTACAAGAAGGCCAATTACAAAGATGCTTTTGAAAATTTGATATATAATCTTTACCACACTGTCCGTGTCGATAGTATTGAAGTTGATGTAGTAAACTGCTACGAAAACCCCGGAAATAAGTGCGACAAAACCAATCAAATACCAAGTAATTGCCTGAATTTTTAATATCCTTTCTCTCTTATTAAG
>CAYLPW010000239.1:0-6623 GCA_964385665.1 uncultured Saprospiraceae bacterium | reverse complement strand
TGCAGCTGACTTCTCAATCTGTTCTTGTTTCTCTTTCTGCTCTTTTTCTCTCTTAGGTATTGAGCGAACCTTATTGATGAATTCAAGCAAGATATTTTTGAGCTTTTCAAGCTCCACCCTATAACTATCGGAAGAAATAGTTCCTAACTGAATTTCTTGCTGGAGTCTGCTGTATTGAGAAAGTAGAAAAGAGTACTCGTTTTCGTATTCGGAATCTTCATAATTTTCTTTGATCCATATCTTAAGAAATTCTAAAGCTTCATCTAGATGATCTCTAGAGATAGCTTCTATTATCCGAGTTGGTATGTCTTTTGAAACTTCAGCATTGGTTTGAGTCCCTTCAGTTTCCTTTTCGACCTTTTCTTCGGTTAGATCTTCAATGTCCCTCAAAGAGTCTAACACGTACTTCCTTAACTGATTTAGCTCTCTATTATGATCCTCATTCGAGATTAAATTCTTGCTAAATTTCGATTCAAGATTGTTGTAACGAGCACTTATAGAGACTATTGAATCGTAGTATTCAGCTTTTCTGTCAGCTTTTTCAACAAGTTCGTCAAGAGCAGCTTTCAGGTTGTCGCTACTTATCAGCCTTCTTATTTTTTCAATATCTCCTGGATCGATCATGCTTTTATATTTTCATTTCGCCCAACGTCTAGATACACGCCATATGGCGTATATTTCTGCTTTAGCAGAATGGCGTCATTCATGTATTTTTAATATATGAAGTATTGATTATCAATAGCTAATTTGAAAAATAATGGCGTAAAAAATATATCAGTATTCCTCAATCAATATCAAGACCATCTAGTGGACTGTCAATCTTATCCATCCCTACTTTCGTAATGTGCGTATAAATTTCAGTCGTTTTGCTGGAAGCATGTCCCAAAAGCTGCTGAATATACCGTAAACTCACCCCTTTTTCTAATAAGTGTGTGGCAAAGCTGTGCCGAAGCGTATGTAAAGTAGGGCGTTTCGTAATATTTGCTTTTTCCACTGCATGCTTAAATACATTCTGAACACTTCGTTTGCTATACTGACCGCCATCTTGTCCCTCGAATAGCCATAGCGTAGGCTGATACTGTTTGTAGTACGCTCTCAAAACTAATAAAGCTTTTTGAGAAAGTAAAGTGTAGCGATCTTTTTTCCCTTTCCCCGCCTTAACGAACAACTGCATACGGTCACTATCAACATCTTTGATTTGCAGATTCACTACTTCTCCCAATCGCAGCCCTGCTGAATAGACCAACATCAATATTGCTTTGTGTTTTACGTTTTTCACCGCATTTAAAATGGAGATGACTTCTTGCTCACTTAGCACATTTGGCAGTTGATTGGGCTTCTTAGGTCTAGTAATGTAATAGGTCTTACGATCCTGCTTCGCTACCTTCTCATAATAAGCCTTAATGGCGTTAATTACTTGGTTTTGAGTAGAAACAGATACCCCTTTTTCCTGAATTAAATAGAGTAGGTATTCTTTGATCTGCCTTTCTGTAATAGCAGATGGCAGTACATCTTTGTAGTAAATCAAGAATAAACTGAAATGGTGCTTAGAGCTTGTATGGAGGTTGATCTTTGAGGCGAAAATGAGCTAGTTTTTTCTCAATTGAGGCGGAAAAATGTGAGTTTATCTGGATAAGTGAGCATTTTTTCAACGTAAAGTGAGGAAAAAATAGCCATTTGTAGACCGATTATTAACCTCCATACGAGCTCTATAAGCCTTGACCGTATTGTATGCTTTTCGTTCCAGCCGTAGTTCTTCTTCCAAACGAACAAGGGCTGTTTGTTGCGCCGCATTGAGTCGTTGCAAAAGGGAAGGTTTCTTTTTTGCACTATTGCTAGGCTGTTTGAATGGTTCGATTGATGATGTACTCCACTCAATTTCATTAGCTACCCAAAGGGATTCACCAAACAATTGCTGCAGTTTTTTCAGTACGGCTTCCTCTTTTGGAACACTCCAGTATTTTTGTTCTTTGTTCCATGCTCTATTCGGCAAACGTTTAATTTTGTTGATCCAATCTTTTCGCTGCCAAGGTACGATCACTTTTACGCGATACTGATGTTCGGGCAATACTTGAATTTGCTGAACTGGATAGTCTGATTCATTGTTTTCTACTATTGGTTTTTCAAATGAATTAGCTGACTCACTCTTCCAAATTAGATGATCCCCAAACACCGCTTTCAGCTCTGCTATCGCAGCTTCCGTATGCGGTACATGCCAACAGCGTTTCGTCGCGCTCCACTTTCGATCAGCCAACGCTTTGATCTTATCTGTCCATTCCGATTGATTCGGCGCATCCAATCGCAATCGCTTTTGTCGCCGATGTAAGATAGTTGTTACTCGCACATACATTAGTCTAAGTTCAATGATAAATCAACCTTTTGGGTGTTTCCCTTTTCCCACAACTCCCACTTTACAAGTACGTTGGACTTATGGAAAAATGAAAACAGGTCGATCTAATTATTTCACGTTCCTTAGTCCTAATTTTCTTCCAAAAAAGTCAAAATTCTTTTAAAAGACAAGAAAAGATCGTAACTAATTGATTATTAAATACATACACAAATACAAAAGCATTTGTAAACGGATACAAACGTTTACAAACGACATTAAACGTTTAATTTTCGACTACGCTTCTCCACGCCCCTCACCTTTGTATCGACAACAGCGACCACTAAGTAGAGACGTTAGATTTTAGACCTGCCTGACTGTCGTTTGTGGTAGGCAGGCGTAAGACAATAGATTACTCAAATGATAGTCAACGGTCTACAATTACTTTATTAGTCAAAAATTATCTGCTGAGCTACTTATAAGTCGCTATTTTAAAACTCATTTACGTTACCACAGATGTAAGATGATACAAGCGGTTATGAAGCTTTGAAAAACGAAAAAGTCTCATATCTCATGTCTCAAAGTAAAGTTCGCCACAGGCGGACAAACGATCTCACATCTCAAATCTAAGAAGTTATGAACCATTTAAGCAACCGCATCCAACTCATCGGCAATCTAGGCAAAGACGCAGAAGTCAAAGCGACACAAACTGGCAAATCTTTAGCACGTGTGTCTATTGCTACAAAAGAAGTCTACAACAATCAAAAAGGCGAGCGCATCGTCGATGTGCAATGGCACAACCTCATCGGTTGGGGGAAAGTCGCGGAGAATATGGAAGTCTTTTTCAAGAAAGGAAAGAACGTCGCCGTGCAAGGCAAACTAACGCATCGTAGCTACGAAGACGCACAAGGGGCAACGAAGAAGATTTCGGAAGTGGTGATTACGGACTTTATGTTGTTGAATTAGTCGCCTTCGGCTCTGAAAACTGATGAACTGAAGAATTGATGAACGGAGCGTATACACGTTTAATTGTCAGTTTCTCAGTTCATCAGTTCTTCAAAAAACAAAAACAAGCATAGAAAGAAAATCAACAGCAACAACTGAATTTCAGCAAAAGCCCCCTACTTCCGATCATACTCCTGCAAATCCAAAGCTTCAATCAAATTAATGAGCTTTTCGCCATACAAGGGATCGGTCGCGTAGCCAGCTTTTTTCAAACCACGCGCCCAATTTTTGTAGTCGGTTTTGGGTAGTTTGTACAGCGATTTATAGCGGTCTTTTTGCAACAAGATGCTATGTCCACGATAACTTTCCCACGTCGATTCGTAGATGCGGAAGAAGTCTTTGTGCGTATCGTCGGTGAAGTTGCTGCAATGCCCTTTCTTGCAAGAACGCGAGAAGCATTTGATGCCGAAGTGGTTGTTATTTCTGGTCGCCAGTTTGCTTTCGCCACAGTTGCTTTCAATCAAGCCTTGCGCTAAAGTGATACTGGCAGGAATGCCGTATTTGTGCATTTCTTGGATGGCAGCATCGGCGTAGCGATTGACGTAAGCGCGTTGCTTTTTGCGTTTGGCAGCGACACCAGAGCTGACGTTACCGCTGTTGGGACTGTTGGCAAGTTTTGGTTCGGTATAGGTAAGGTTAGAGTAGGTGTTGGCTAAGTTGCTACTGATCGAGGAAGATGGTGCTGCTTTGGTCGCCGTTGACGCTTTGGCAGGAGGTGGCGTATTTTTGATCGTCGTCGACAAATCGCGCACCACAGAAGAGAGAGGTTGCGCACTCGCTGTATAACTCATTTCTTGCGGCACAGCAATAGAGACGCTACTTTCCGTCGTTACTAATTCTGGTAGATCGCCGACTTCAAAAGAAACGTCTTTAAAGGAAAAATAGGAGATCGCCACCGTAGCGACCAAGCCTTTCCAAGAAAACAGGAACTGCCGAGTTGTCGCCCAATTATTGATAGTAGAAGTTGACATGAGTTTGTGTAGTTTGCTAGTAAATAAACACAGAGTAAATTATTTTTTCAAATCATTCATCGACAGTACAAAATAAAACAAAATGTTTCAATTTTTATAATCTACAAACAGTTAAAACAATCCTTTTATCGAACTTGACGGTATTCAGACGTTTTATTAGCTAAAACAAATTTGGCTAGTTGACTGTAAATCAAGAACTTTGTACGATCAGAACAACTTGTTGTATAAGTCATACATTTTGTTGTAAATAAAAAATAGAAGCTATGTTATCCACTATATATCGTCCACTTTCCGCCTTACTATTGACTGTTTTTACGCTGCTGACTGCTTGCGCACAGAGTGGAGATACGCGAATCGAAAAGAAGGCGTATGATAAGATGTTGCAGAAATTGCTGTCGCACACGGTGCCAGAAGTAAGTGTAAGTGAAGCGAAGAAGTTGGAAAATGCAGTCTTTTTGGATACACGCGAATTAGAGGAATACCAAGTGAGTCACATCGAAGATGCACAGTTCGTTGGCTATGATAATTTTGATTTATCAACTGTCGAAGACCTCCCAAAAGACCAGAAAATCGTTGTCTACTGTTCGGTCGGATATCGCAGCGAAAAGATCAGCGAACGCTTACTAGAAGCTGGCTTCACTGATGTGTCTAATCTTTACGGCGGCATTTTTGAATGGAAAAATCAAGACCAGCAAGTGGTGGATGGCAGCGGTACAACGGAAAAGGTACATGCGTATGATCGCCTTTGGGGGATTTGGTTGAAGGAAGGGGAGAAGGTGTATAAGAAATAGAACTTGAAGGCACTGCTAGAGGCTTGCGAAGGTTGCGTCTCTGCTTGCGCATAGGTAACCTTTGTAAGCCTCATCCTAAACGCACTACCCCAACCTTCCCCTAAAATCTTCATACTCAAACCGCCGAACCACTTCCAACTCCCCATCACTCCTCAACAAACAAATATCGGGATGCTGAACGCCGTTAAAAAAAGTGGTTTTCACCATCGTATAATGAATCATATCTTCAAAAATGAGGCGGTCGCCAATGTTCAGTGCATGCTCAAAAGCGTACGGCTTTTTATAATCGCCAGCCAGACAACTCACGCCCCCAATCTGATAAGTTACCTGCTCTACTTTTAAATCAAGCATGCCGCGAATCGTCGGGCGATAGGGCATTTCCAAGGTATCAGGCATGTGTGCAGTAAACGACGCGTCTATAATTGCTGTGCGAACGCCTCTATTTTCGACAATATCCAAAACGGTCGTCACCAACGGTCCAGTCTGCCAAGCAATGGCACTTCCTGGTTCTAAAATCACTTCCAAATTTGGATAGCGCGTTTTAAAATTTTTCAATAGTTGAATCAAGTGCATCCTATCATAATCCTCACGCGTCATCAAATGTCCGCCACCTAAATTCACCCACTTGAGTTGCGGTAGCCATTGCCCAAATTTTTCTTCAAAAACAGCTAAGGTCTTCTCCAACTCATACGAAGTCGATTCGCACAACGTGTGAAAATGCAAGCCTTCTACCCCTGCTGGCAGTCCATCTTCAAAAGCCTCTTCCGTCACGCCCAATCTCGACCCTCGCGCTGCTGGATTGTACAAATCGGTATCCACTTCTGAATACTCTGGATTGACGCGAATACCACAAGAAATCGGTACTTCGTAGTCCTGAACACGCGTTTTATACTGCTCAAATTGCTGAACAGAATTGAAGGTCAAATGACTGCTGTATTTCAATAGCTCATCAAAGTCATTAGGGCGATAAGCGACACAATAAGTATGTGCTTTCGTTCCCATTTCTTCAACAATGAGTCGTGCTTCGTGTAATGAACTCGCCGTCGCGCCACTTAAATATTCACCCACAATCGGAAACACGCGCCACATCGCAAATGCTTTCAACGCTAAGATAATCGTCACACCAGCTTCTACTTGCACCGCATTAATCAGCGATAAATTCTTACGCAACTTATCTTCTTCTAAGACAAAAGCAGGCGTTCGGATGTCGTTATATACACTCATATCTAACTAAATTATTGGCATAAAAATACTGAGAACATCGTAAATAAAAACGGTCAAATGAACTAATCCACTTGACCGTTTAGAGATATTATTTGTGCTGAAAGCATTAAACTTCAACTACCCGCTGAACAGCCAAAAGCCAATAGCTAACAGCCAATAGCCCCTCTATTTATCATCTCCATAAAACGCAATAATCTTATCCGCCAACTCCAATCCAATATTGCGCTGCGCCTCCAAGGTAGAAGCTCCAGTATGGGGCGTTACCGAAATTTTTGGATGCGTCAGGATTTCTTCCTGTGGAGAAGG
>CAYLPW010000238.1:0-7545 GCA_964385665.1 uncultured Saprospiraceae bacterium | reverse complement strand
GCGTTGCGGAAGGAGATGAAACGATAGCTACCTTCTACATGAATAATCCGACTGCTTTGAGCTACGTGGATGACATCGTAGAACAAATCGCAACACTCAGCCAAACGGTCAATGCTGCTTGGCAGGGCGACTATAAAGAAACCTTTATCAACAACACAGGCACGGCAGCTGGTACGGGCATCAGCCAACTGGTGAATGCGCTCAACGAGCATTACGAGAACATCAAGCGCGACAAGATCGGGATTCCTTCTGGCGTCACGACTTTAGGTTTTACTAATCCAACCCGTGTGGAGGCTTTTTACAGCGGTTTTTCTTTAGACCTGTTGAAAGCTGCTTTGCAAGCGAATGAAAACTTGTTTCAAGGATCGCGTGGGGTGGGTTTTGATGACTATTTGAAAGAAGTCAATGAAAATCGAAAAGACGATCCAGTTGACGTGGCAGCCATCGAAGCGCAATACGAAGCAGCACGTGCAGCCCTTAATGCGATCAGTGCAGAAACGCTTTCTGAAGCGGTGGAGGAGCAAAACGAGCTCGTAATAGAAGCCTACAATGCTTTGGTGCGCCAAATTGTTCGCATCAAAAATGACATGCCTGACGCACTCTGCGTGCCGATTACGTACATTGATAATCCAAGTGACTCTGACTGATGAAAGATCGTGAGATCGTTCGCTACGCTTACTGCAAGATGTGAGATATGAGACGCTAAGTAGAACATGCGCGTCTCGTATCTCAAAGCGCAGCGGTCTCACATCTCAAAGCAAAGCGATCTCATATCTATACAAAATGAACAAAAATTTATCCAGAAATCTGCACCGCGATATTGCCTACTTCTACGTGGGACTCATCATTGCGTTTTCCTTTTCAGGCATTGCCTTGAATCATCGTCGCGATTTCAATCCGCAGCAGTATACGGTCGAAGCCATGCCCATTGCACTGCAAGAAAAATTAGAGGTAGAAAAGTACGATGATGCCTATTTCAAAGTATTAGCTGCCAATTTTTCGGAAGCAGACTACAAAAGCTATCGTGTACTGAGCGACGAAGTACGGGTTTATTTGGACGAAGAAACACTCCACCTCAATCCTACAACGGGCGAAGGCGAACGTGAAATCATCCGAACGCGACCAGTTTTGGGACAAATGACTATTCTGCACAAGTCGACGAACAAGTGGTGGACGTGGTTCTCCGATATTTTTGGGGTGGCGATGCTGACGATTGCGATTACGGGCATGTTCATCGCGCGAGGAAAGTATAGTTTTCGGAAACGCGGTTGGTGGCTGGCACTGTTGGGGCTGATTTTTCCCTTTATCTTTTTGTTTTTTATTAATTGAAACTGGCTGTTGGCTGTTGGCTGTTGGCTCATTCAGCTTGGACTTAAATTCATCACTATCAGTTGAGGTTAGGCTTCTCAGGTTACGCAAAAGTTATCAATTCTGATCCAAACGATTCAAACATATCTAACCCGTCCGACGCGCATCGAACCGCTGGTCACCTTTCGTATTCTTTTTGGTGCGTTGATGGGTGTGACAGCTCTACGGTTTATGCAAAAGGGGTGGATTGAGAAGTTGTACGTAGAGCCACAATTTTTTTTCAAGTTTTACGGCTTTGAATGGGTGAAGGTGTTGGACACGACTGGAATGTATCTATTGTATTCCATCATTGCATTGAGTGCGGTCTTGATGATGCTAGGGTTGTTCTATCGTTGGGCGAGTATCGTTTTCTTTCTCACATTTACATACAGCGAACTCATTGATGCCACCAATTATTTGAATCATTACTATCTAGTTTGCTTACTCGCTTTCATTCTGATTTTCTTACCAGCACATCGAGCGTACAGCGTGGATGCTTGGCGAGTTCCCAACCTACAAGCGAGCCATATTCCGCAATGGTGCATCACTATTTTAATCGTCCAAATCAGCATTGTCTATTTCTACGCTGGCTTCGCCAAATTAAATGCAGATTGGTTGTTGCGAGCTATGCCATTGGCGTCTTGGTTGCCAGCGCATAGCGACTTTCCAGTGTTGGGCTACTTTTTTGAGCAGCGATGGGTGGCGTTTGTGTTTAGTTGGGCTGGCGCATTGTACGATTTGACGATTCCGTTTTTTTTGTTGAATCGAAGCACGCGACCATTTGCGTATGTGGCTGTCGTCGTCTTTCATGTCTTGACGAAGCTGCTGTTCAATATTGGGATGTTTCCATTCATCATGATCTTTAGCACGCTGATTTTCTTCTCTGCCGACTTTCATCAACGCCTTCTGCAACCCTTGCGTCAATTTCGTCCTAATTTACAATCACTTCATCTTCAATTAAAACCCAATTACGTCCTTTGGCTTCCGTTTCTGATGCTTCAATTGCTGTTGCCCCTTCGCCATTATGCGTATGCTGGAAATGTTTTGTGGACAGAAGAAGGCTATCGCTTTTCATGGCGCGTGATGTTGGTCGAAAAGAATGGACTAGCCACCTTTCGAGTCGAAGACAAAGTGAGTGGTCGACAAAGTGAAGTGACTAATAGCCATTACTTAACCCAATTTCAAGAAAAGCAAATGGCGATACAGCCAGATTTTATGCTCCAATATGCCCAATTTTTAGCTCAAGAATACCAAGAAAAACATCAATTTCTAGAACCTCAAGTTTTCGTTCAGAGCTATGTGAATTTGAATGGACGAACTAGTAAAACCTTTATTGACCCCGAACTAGACCTGTTGTCGGTCAAAGATGATTGGCGATCAAAAAAATGGATTGTACAGAAATAGTAGCCACCGAACTTGTTCGGTAGGCTCAATAAAATAGAGATGAAGAAAATTTTACGAGCAGCATTTATTCTATTCAACCTATGTCCCTTTCTAGCATTTGCTAACGCAGGCACACTCATCGGGCAGCTACAAACCAACGATGGCAAAGCCGTTCATCCAGCCGAAGTCTTCGTCGCAGAAATAGAACGTACCTTCTCGACGGATGCCAACGGACAGTTTGAAATAAGTGATCTCGTCTTTGGGGAAT
Organism: uncultured Saprospiraceae bacterium; assembly: GCA_964385665.1. Taxonomy (GTDB): domain Bacteria; phylum Bacteroidota; class Bacteroidia; order Chitinophagales; family Saprospiraceae; genus JAAUTG01. Next base: position 4,547 of record CAYLPW010000238.1, on the reverse strand, counting down.
ATAGTCTAACCGTCTTCGCCGAGGGCTTCAATAGCTCAACTTTAGCCGTCCATTTTCAAACAGATCGGCAAACGATACAAATTGAGTTAGAACCGCTATCCACGGAATTGCAAACCATTGAGATTTCCGATCAAGCACTAGAAAGCGGCTTTCGACATCTGCGTGGAGTTGAAGGCGTAGCGATTTATGCCGCCAAAAAAAGTGAAGTCATCTATTTAGATCAAATTAGTGCCAACTTAGCAACCAACAACGCCCGTGAAGTCTATCGTGGTGTCGCTGGTTTGAATGTGTGGGAAAATGATGGCGCAGGTTTGCAATTGGCAATTGGTGCAAGAGGATTAGACCCTAATCGGACGTCCAATTTCAATACGCGCCAAAATGGTTTCGACATCAGCGCGGATGCTCTGGGCTATCCAGAATCGTATTACACACCGCCAGCACAAGCGTTGCAGAAAATAGAAGTCGTACGCGGCGCAGCTTCTTTGCAATACGGCACACAGTTTGGTGGCTTACTCAATTTCAAACTCAAAGAAGGCAATCCAGACAAAGAGCTAGAAATACTAAGCGAGCAAACGGCAGGTTCGTTCGGTCTATTCAACTCTTTCAATAGTCTAAGCGGCACAAAAGGCAATTCCAGCTACTACACCTTTTACCAGTACAAACGCGGCGACGGCTGGCGACCCAATTCTGGCTTTGAACAGCACACGGCTTACTTGGACTTTCACCAGCAAGTCACCGACCAATTTCGGGTAGGGATAGAAGTCACGCACATGAACTATTTGGCGCAGCAAGCTGGTGGGTTGATGGACTTTGAGTTTCGACAAGATGCCCGACAATCGAAGCGCGAACGCAATTGGTTCAAAGTCAATTGGAACTTAGCAGCTTTACATTTGGACTATGAATTTTCGGAGCGAACGAAGCTCAATATCCGTAACTTTTTACTCTATGCCGAGCGTGACGCATTGGGCGAATTAGGACCGATCAATCGCCCTGATCCACTGCGCGAACGTGATTTAATTGTCGGAGGCTATCAAAATTGGGGTTCGGAAGCGCGACTGTTGCATCAATATCAATTGGGTGGGCAATTGTCCAGTTTAGTCGTTGGCGGACGCTACTACCAAGGCTTCACCACGAACCAACAAGGCGACGCTTCCGCAGACAACACACCAGATTTTGAGTTTCTAAATCCTGAAAATTTAGAGCAGTCGTCTTATGAATTTCCTAGCCGAAACGTGGCGTTGTTTGCCGAAAATCTGATGCATTTTGGGGAACGTTGGAGCGTGACACCTGGCGTTCGGATCGAATACATTCGGACGAGTTCGGATGGTTTCTACAAAGAGCGTGTCTTTTCTGGCGGCGAAGTCATTTTTGAGCAGCAGTTTGAAGATCAGCGCGAAAATGTACGTTCGTTTCCGCTCTTTGGTTTAGGGGTCGGTTATCGTGTAAATCCAAACATCGAAGCTTACGGCAATCTTTCTCAAAACTATCGCGCCATTAATTTCAGCGACCTCGCCGTCGTCAATCCGAACTTGATTATCGACTCTCTATTGCAAGACGAAGAAGGCTACAATGCGGATTTAGGGTTGCGTGGCACGCTGTTGAATGGACTATTGCGTTTTGATGCAAGTGCATTCTATTTGCGCTACAACAACCGAATTGGATTAACCGAAATTAGCGTTCCTGACCCCATTGTCATCGAACGATTGACCACTTTGCGCACCAATATTGGCGATGCGCGTGTCTATGGATTGGAGTTGTACGCCGAAGCGGATATTTGGAAAATATGGAAAGGCGCAGAGCAAGAATTATCCATTCGCCCCTATCTGAATTTTAGTTTACTCAATGGTCGTTACTTGTCTGGCGGATCAACATTTATAGGCAAAGAAGTCGAACTCATTCCACCGATGACGATTAAAACAGGAGTGTCTGCCAGCTACAACGGACTACACGCTAACTTTCTCTACACCAGTGTCCAAGAACACTTCACGGATGCCACCAATGCCGTTTTTGTCTCCAATGCCACACGCGGTCTCATTCCGACTTATCAAGTACTAGACGCTTCGATAAGTTATGAATTTCGCTCGCGCTATCGCTTGCAAGTGGGCATCAATAACTTAGCGGATGCGCGATACTTTACGCGTCGAGCGACTGGTTATCCAGGTCCTGGTATCATCCCTGCGGAGGCGCGGAGTTTTTATGTGGGAGTTCGGGTACGGATTTAGAATAATTCGGATATAATTGAATGTCGTTCCTATCAGGGATTGGTAAGCTCGGAAGGATGGAGAGATTGCTAAGCCCGCTACATCTACAGCAGACGCTTAATTAAATTATCGTCTCCCATAAAGATTTCATTCAGTATTTCTTTAGGATCTTTGCTTAGATTTGTTTCGTTCAGCAATGCTTCGTTACTATCAGAGGGTGACAAGTTATCAACAGATTCAATAGACACAAAATTCTCAAAGTGTTTCAATAGCTCCATAAAGAAGTCTACTTTCTGATCGGCTACTTCTAATGTGATTTTTATTGTTGCTGGATTGAATGATCAAGTTCAGCCAAAAGTAAAATAAATATATGACAGAGAAGATTCATTCCCCCCCACAAATAAGAAAACTTTCAAACTACTGACCATTCATAACGTTCCCTTCCACATGGAACAATTTCTTGAGACACCCTTCCACGAACCGCGTTGGTTTCTACAGTTGACATTGATTCTTTTTGCGATCATTTTTACGCGCTATTTGGTCGTATCAGGAGCTTATCATTATGTCTTCTTTGTTTGGTTTAGACGACGATTGGAACAACGTATCTTGAATCCAACACCCAAGCAAAAGGAGCAGCTATGGATGGAAATTCAGCGGAGTGCCTTCACTAGCGTCATTTTTGCGATAGGCGGAACAGCGATGATTGTTGGGTGGCAGCGAGGATACACGCAGATTTATACAGCGTGGCAAGACTATCCGATCTGGTGGATTCCATTAAGTGCGTTATTGGCACTACTCATTCATGAAACCTACTATTATTGGATGCATCGCTGGATGCATTTGCCGAAGGTATATCGAAAAGTACATAAGTGGCATCACGATAGCATTGAAACGAGTTCGTTGACGGCGTTCTCCTTCCATCCAATTGAATCTATTTTGCAGGCGATTATCATTCCAATTCTAGTTTTCTTGTTGCCGATGCACATTTACGTCGTAATTTTTCTATTGCTATTAATGACTATTAGCGCGACGATCAATCATGGAAGCGTAGAATTATATCCTAAAAACTCGGAGAGCAATTGGTTAGGCAAATGGTTTATTGGAGCGACGCATCATGATTTGCACCACAAAAAGTTCCTGACTAATTACGGACTGTACTTTACGTTTTGGGATCGCTGGATGAAGACAGAAAGCGAAGAGTATGAGCAGATTTTTCGGGAGAAGACAAAGTGATTGTTAGAGCTTGTATGGAGGTTGATCTTTGAGGCGAAAATGAGATAGTTTTTTCTCAATTAAGGCGGAAAAGTGTGAGTTTATCTAGATAAGTGAGCATTTTTTCAACGTAAAGTGAGGAAAAACTAGCCATTTGCAGACCGATTATTAACCTCCATACAAGCTCTCAGCGTTTTCATGCTACAAATCTTAGAATTTTGAAACACATAGGCACAGTAGGACACATAGTTCTCTTACAAAATAGGATATATAGTTTAAAAAATAGACTCGTTTTGCAACTTACCTTTTTAATCTTCTGACATCGCCTGCGCCGCCAAATACCCACCAGTCCAGGCTGCTTGAAAGTTAAATCCACCAGTCACCGCATCAATATCCAACACTTCGCCAGCAAAAAACAGATTCGGATGAATTTTGCTCTCAAATCGCTGAAAATCGACCTCGTCCAAATCGACACCACCAGCAGTAACAAACTCATCTTTAAACGTACTCTTTCCAGTCACTTGATATCGACCTTGCGCGATCTCGACGACTAGCTTATTTTTCATCTTTTTACTCAACTCTCCAAATCGTCGATCATCAGGAATGTCAGCAACTGCTACTAATCGCTGCCACAAACGAGCTGGAAAGTCAAACTGCGCATTGGTACGCACCACCTTCTTTGGATGTTGTTGCGCGATTTCATCTAGCATCTCCGCAGTATCTTGCACGCTATAGCCATCGCGCCAATTGACAGTAATCTCAAAGTGATAGTTCTTCTCTTGCAAGGCACGAGCTGCCACCGCCGACAATTTCAAGATAGCAGGACCGCTCATGCCCCAATGCGTAATGAGCAGCGGACCATTCGCTGTACGTTCATTTTTGGGCAAATCAATGCCATGAATACGAACTTCAACAAACGGCATCGAAATACCGAGCAAGTCTTTAATGCGTACATCTTTAATATTAAAGGTAAACAACGAGGGAACAGGCGGAACTATATGATGTCCCAATTTCGCCAACATATTCCACATCTTCGGACTGCTACCACACGCCATCATTACTTTATCGGCGTACAAGGTGTCGTTTCCTTTAATGATGATTTTCCAAGAATGACCAGCTTCTTTCGGTGGAATA
>CAYLPW010000237.1:0-7553 GCA_964385665.1 uncultured Saprospiraceae bacterium | reverse complement strand
GCAGCTTTGAGGTAGATAATGGCTTACCAATCGCTCGTTCCCTCTTTAGAATAGCTCATATTCGCTGACCTTCTCGCTGAACAATTTGATAAAGCGGTGTTACTGCTCGATCTACCCATTCTTTTTTTGTGTGAATAATAGAGCTAATGACCTCGTCTTTCTCTAATTCTATATCATATAGCATGTCTCGAATAGCTTCTTTGTCTTTAGCAGATAAATCTTCTTTGTCAACTAGGATCAGAAAATCCCAATCTGAATGACTATGAAAGTCGTTCCTTGCCCGAGAACCAAACAAGATGACTTCACTTTTAGGGTGTACTTCCTCTAGATTTTGTTTAATAGCCTGTATTACATTCATACTCCCAAATTTACGACCTTCTAAATAAATTTCAGTTACAAAACTAAAAAAACCCTTACTCACCGGAGTAAGGGCATCTAACCCAAACAAATAAACACAAAAACTACTTTTATTTTAGGAAATGTACTTGCTCTAGCTCCTAAAACAGCGAACTAAACGACTGCTTTAGGACGACAAATACTGACCTAACAAATATAACCTCCTTTATGTAAAAAGTCAAGTGTTAAGAATACGGTTTTGTGACAGGGCGTTTGTTTGGATTAGATGCCGTTTGATGTGCTTTAACGAGTAACGAAGTCGAAATTAGTGACACTTTAAATTATGTTGCAAATTGTTAAAGTTTTCGGCTGACCTACTCTAATTCTACCACCAAATCATCCTGCTCCACAAACGTCCGCTCGCTTAGGTGAATCGCTTTCACGATTCCAGCTTGCGGCGAGGTGATCGTACTTTCCATTTTCATGGCTTCGATGATGAAGAGTGGTGTGTTTTGCTTGACTTGATCGCCCACTTTGATTAAAATAGAGGATAGACTGCCTTGTAGCGGTGCACCAACATGGTTAGAAGCGGTCGCTTTTTGATGAACGACTGTCTCTAGCTTAACATTTTTGTCTTGTACTTCGATGGCGCGTGTTTGTCCATTGAGGCGGAAGAAAACTAGGCGTCGTCCTTGCTCATTGGCTTCCGTTTTGTTTAAGTATTTGACGGTGACAGTCTTTCCTTTTTCGATGGTGACGAAAATTTCCTGATTCTCCTTTAAGCCATAGAAAAACGGAACAGTCGGAATCTTTCGGATGATCCCAAAATGCTCTTTGAAAACGTGATATTCTTCAAAAACTTTTGGATACAATTCATAGGACAAGAAATCTCTGAATTTATAGCGTTCGCCAAATTGCTCTTTGAATGCAGCGTACGCTTTGTCGAAGTCAATCGGTGCTAAATGCGCGTTGGGTCGATTCGTGTATGGCTTTTCTTCTTTAAGTACTACTTTCTGAATGTCTTCTGGAAAGCCGCCTTTTATTTGCCCTAAATCACCGCGCATTAAGGCTTTGACGCTATCTGGAAAGGAGAGAGAATCGCCGCGTTGCAATACATCTTCTTTCGTCAACTCATTTGCCGTCATGAAGAGTGCCATATCGCCGACCACTTTGGAAGAAGGCGTTACTTTGATAATGTTGCCGAATAGTTCGTTGGCGATTTCATAGTTCTTTTTAACGGTCTCAAATTGATCTTCCAACCCTAGCGCACGGGCTTGCGGACGTAGATTGGAGTATTGACCACCTGGAATTTCCATGCGGTAGATGTCGGCTGTTCCTGCTCGTAATTCCGTCTCGAATGGATAGTATTTTTCGCGTACCGCTTCCCAAAAGTTAGAAAACTGATTGAGCGAGGCTAAGTCCATCGGCTTTTCGCGTTCGTGTCCTTCCATCATGGCGACGAACGAGTTGAAATTAGGCTGACTCGTCAATCCTGACATGGAAGCAATCGCCACATCTATCACATCCACATCTGCCTCAACTGCACGTAGGTAAGTCGCGGCTTGAATCGAAGAAGTATCATGCGTATGTAGGTGAATCGGTAGCGATACGTTTTGCTTTAGTGCCTGAATAAGCTTCGTCGCATCTTGTGGTTTTAGCAATCCAGCCATATCTTTTACTGCCAAAATATGCGCGCCTAAATCCTCTAACTCTTTGGCTAAATCAATGTAGTATTGAAGGGTAAATTTATGATCGTCCAAACCAGTGTAGCATACGCAAGCTTCGGCGACGCTATTGGTTTGTTCGCGCACCGTTTTGATGCTCACTTTCATCGCTTCCACCCAATTCAGACTATCGAAAATACGGAAAATGTCGATGCCCGTTTCCGCCGCCTCGACAATAAATCGCTCAATCAAATTGTCAGGATAGGCTGCGTAGCCAACTGCATTCGAGCCACGCAAAAGCATTTGCAGACAGGTATTCGGAATCGCTTCGCGTAAGAGTTCTAAGCGTTTCCAAGGGCTTTCTTTCAAAAATCGAATGGCGACGTCGAAGGTCGCACCGCCCCATACTTCCATACTAAATAATTCGTGTCCGTGATGATGCGCATAGCTTTCTGCGATTTGCATCATGTCGTGCGTTCGCATCCGTGTCGCGAGTAGACTTTGGTGTCCGTCGCGGAACGTGGTGTCCATGTAGTGAATGGACTTTTCTTTTTTCAACCATTGCGCGAAGCCTTCTGGTCCGAGTTGGTCGAGTAGTTGCTTTGTGCCACTTTTAGGCGTTGCTGTTGGGTCAAATTTGGGAATGACAGGCGTGCGAAAGTCTCTTATTTTGGGTTCAGACTGCTCTTCTGTCTTAATATTTGGGTTGCCATTGACGATGACTTCCGCTAAGTACTTCAAAATTTTTGTACCTCGATCTTGCCGTAGTGGGAGATCAAACAATTCTGGATGAGCAGGAATAAAGTTGACCGTTGCTTTTCCTTTGATGAAGTCGTCGTGCTTCAACAAATTCAATAGAAAGTCGATATTGGTTTTGACACCCCGTACTCGAAACTCGCGCAACGCTCGATGCAGTCGCTGTGATGCGCCTTTCATGGTACGTCCCCAAGCGGTTACTTTGACCAACAAGCTATCAAAAAACGGTGATATTTTCGCACCAGGATAGGCACTTCCCGCATCCAGCCGAATGCCCATACCACTTGCCGAGCGATAAGCAATCAATGTTCCATAATCTGGTTTGAAGTCATTGACGGGATCTTCGGTCGTCACCCGACACTGTATGGCATAGCCACTGACTTTGATGTCTTCTTGCGATTTGATTCCAATACTTCGATGGTGTAAGGGATAGCCCATTGCCACCAAAATTTGGGTACGGACAATGTCAACTCCTGTAATTTCTTCCGTAATCGTATGCTCCACTTGCACACGTGGATTCACTTCTATAAAGTAAATACGTTCATCCTCGTCCACTAGAAATTCGACTGTGCCTGCATTGCTGTAGCCTACATTTTCGGCCAATCGTCGCGCGTAATTGTACAATTTGTCTTTCGTGTGGGGTTGAATACTGATGCTCGGCGCGACTTCGACTACTTTCTGAAATCGTCGTTGTACCGAACAATCGCGCTCGTAGAGGTGGACAATGTTGCCGTGTTGGTCGCCCATGATCTGGACTTCGATGTGTTTGGGATTTTCGATGTATTTTTCGATGAATACCGTATCGTCTCCAAAAGCAGTTTTGGCTTCTCGTTTGGCTTCTTCGTATTCGACGACTAGATTAGCTTCTTCACGCACAATACGCATACCGCGACCACCACCGCCTGCTGCTGCTTTCACCATGACTGGATAGCCGATGCGTGCTGCTTCACTTTTCGCAATTTCCGCACTGGTTACGTCTTCTTGGCTGTCCTCAATTAAAGGTACATTCACCCGCCGCGCCAATTCTTTAGCAGCTACTTTATCGCCCACTTGCTCCATGGATTCTGGTGAAGGACCAATGAACGCAATCCCTGCATCTCGACACGCTCTAGCAAAATCTACATTTTCAGACAAAAATCCATAGCCTGGATGGATCATTTCTACGCCATTCTCTTTGGCAACTCGGATGATTTCTGGAATGTCTAAATACGGTTTCAGCGGTTCTGTGCCATCCCCGATTTGGTAGCTTTCATCTGCTTTGTAGCGGTGCAAGGAGTAGCGATCTTCGTAAGTATACATGGCAACGGTGCGCATTTCTAGTTCGGAAGCAGCACGTAAGATTCGGATGGCGATTTCCCCACGGTTGGCGACGAGGAGTTTATTGTATCGTTTTTTCTTTTTTGACATAAGTGGTAGACGTTAGATTTTATCCAGAAAGCTTTCGGGATTAGACAATAGACTATTCATCTGAAAGTCAAGTTGGCACGTATATTTTAATGGTCAGAAATACCTCGCAAGCTATTTGAATGATAACTAATACAGTTAATAGATAGAGTTATAGAAACTAACTCGTAATATACTAACCTGAGAGGAAAGATCAATATAAATGTTGAAATATGTGCAGGATTTTACGATCTATAACCTGCCTTAATGTTCCTATAAAACATTCTTATATTTGCGAACTAGTATTACTTAATTTTGAAACACATAGGCACATAGAAGCATAGGAATTTATAGATTGCTAACTTACTATAAAAGTAGTCATCTGTTGTTACTATTAGCACTGTAGCCTAAAGTTACTGATAATAAAAGCGCATGGCGCAGTCCTCCACATCGAAAATAGCGAAACGTCGCCCGAACTACTTTTACGTCATCGTCAGTGTAGCGATCATGCTATTTTTTCTCGGTTTCTTTGGTGCGGTGCTATTGAATACGCAAAACTTGGTGGATTTCTTCAAGGAGCAGGTCAGCATCATGATCGAGCTGGAGGATAGTGCGGCGGATAATGGGCTGGAACAGTTGCGCGATGAGTTGTACCAATCGACCTATTTGAAAGACAGTTCCATTGTTTTTGTGACGAAAGAAGCTGGTGCGCAACTTTTGCAAGAAGAATTTGGCGAAGACTTTTTGAGCTTGGATATGCCCAATCCATTGTATGATATTTTGACGTTTCGGGTGAAAGCGGCGTATTTGCATCCCGATAGCTTGTCGACGATTCGCTTAAATTTGAAACGTTATCCATTCGTCAGCGATGTTTTTTATCAAGAAAACCTCATCAACGAAATGGCGCAAAACGTGGAAAGTCTGGCGTACTTCGCGTTTGGGATTAGTCTATTTTTGATTGCGATTGCCATTTTATTGATTCATAATACGATTCGTCTAGCCTTATACGCCAATCGTTTTCTGATTAAAAATATGCAGCTAGTGGGTGCGTCTTGGCGCTTCATTAGTCGCCCGTACTTGTGGCGCAGTTTTGGGCATGGGGTGTTGAGTGCGTTGATTGCGATTGGTGGACTTCTCTTACTTTATCTATTGTTGCGCAGTCAGTTTTATCAGTTGGATGAAATTAGTAGTTGGTGGGAAACAGGTTTGTTGTTTCTTGGTCTCATCGGTTTAGGAGCAAGTATTACAACTCTGAGTACGTATTATGTGGTGAATAAGTATTTGCGGATGCGGGAGGATGATCTTTACTAGCTATTGGCTGTTGGCTGTTGGCTATTGGCTGTTCAGCGGTAAGCTTTAAGTTGTCAATAGCTTTTAAATTTTTACTTCTTTCAGAGACTCTCGAAGCTCTCCTCACTTTCTCAAACTCTCTCAAACTCTCTCAAACTCTCAAATATGATCGTTCTTACAGGTGCTGCTGGTTTTATTGGAAGTTGCTATTGGGCAGAATTGCTGGCGTTGGGGAGAAAGGATATTATTATTGTGGATGAATTTAGTGCGGGGCAAAAACAACATAATTTAGACCATAAATCCTTTCAACTGAAGATACATCGCGATATTTTTTTGAATTGGTGGCGAAAAAGTGAAGTGGACGTAGAGGCGGTGATTCATATTGGGGCGAGAACAGATACGACTGAGCAGTCGATTGCTTTGTTTGATCGGCTGAATTTGAACTATACGAAAGCGATTTGGAAACTCTGTGCCGAACGACAAATTCCGTTGATTTATGCATCGAGCGCGGCGACGTATGGCTTGGGTGAACATGGTTATATAGATAGTCACGACATTGTTCCAAAACTACAACCGCTTAATCCATATGGACGCTCTAAAAATGATTTTGACCAATGGGCGTTACAGCAGACGGAAACGCCTCCATTTTGGGCAGGATTGAAGTTTTTTAATGTTTATGGACCCAATGAATATCACAAAGGGAGAATGGCATCTGTTATCTTTCACACGTTCAAACAGGTGCAGGCAACCGAAAAAATGAAGTTATTTCGATCACATCGACCTGACATTCAGGATGGCTACCAAAGTCGTGATTTTATCTATGTGAAAGATGTGATTCAGGTCATTGAATTTTTGCGAAAAGGAGCAGCACAGTTGCCGAGTGGTTTGTACAACTTGGGGACAGGACAAGCACGGACGTTTTTGGATTTGGTGACTGCTACGTTTGTAGCAATAGATAAACAACCACAGATCGAATTTATCGACACCCCCGAAGATATTCGAGATACCTACCAATATTTCACAGAAGCGGATATGACGAAATTGCGCAGTATTGGATATGAAAAACCTTTCACTACTCTAGAGGCAGGCGTGGCGGAATATGTACAGCAGTATTTAATACAGGGACGGTATATATAATGTCTAAATATCAAATCAGGGATGTCGAAATGACTGAGTACTACGTGTTCTTCATTCCTGATTTTGATACTTTTATCCCTACATGCAATTGTATAAAACTGTATGGAGTCAGCAATTAGCTACGAAAACGGAAGCTAGATTTTTGACTAAACAGACTCAATCTAACTGCGCTTAAATCCTATTCTGATTCACGATAGACAGTAGCTTTTCGCGGTAATTTTTCCCAACGGGCAAGTGCTTTTCTTTTCCTTTTTCCTTCACTTCTACCATATTACCTACGACCGCTTCGATTTTGTCCAAGGCGACAATATAAGAGCGATGAATACGCTGAAACAACTGACGTGGCAGCTTTTGCTCCAAACTTTTCATGGTCTGCAACGTAATAATTCGTTGTTCGGACATGCGAATAATGACATAGTCTTTCAAACCTTCGATATAGACAATATCATCAAATTTAATCTTCACAAGTTTCTTATCTGCCTTCACAAAAATAAAGTCTTCCTGTTCTTCTTCTACAGCGGTACTGTTTCCTCCATTGCGTTCCAACTCAATTTGATCGACTGCTTTATTGACCGCTTTTACGAAACGATCCAACGAAATAGGCTTCAATAGATAATCGACAGCGTCTAGTTCAAAACCTTCTAGTGCATAGTTAGAGTAGGCAGTCGTGAAGATGACTTTAGGTGGGTTATTAAGGGAACGTAGAAAATCTGTTCCCGTCAATTGAGGCATTTGAATATCCAAAAACATCAAGTCGACCGATTGGTCTTTCAATACTTGATTGGCAGCTATCGCGTTGTCACACTTAGCGACTAGATTTAGATTGGGGAACTTATCTACATAAGTTTCTAATACGTCTTGTGCTAGAGGTTCATCGTCTACAATAATTACGTTAATCATATCTCAGTGTTGTTGTGTTAGTAACGTGAAGTAATTAAATTTACCCCGAACCCCGAAAGCTTTCGGGGTCGGGGTTCGATTTTTGTT
>CAYLPW010000236.1:0-7564 GCA_964385665.1 uncultured Saprospiraceae bacterium | reverse complement strand
ATTTGCAGCAACGCGGATTGAGCGAGGAAGATTCCATCAATATGATCGTGAATGGTTTTGCGAAGGAAGTCTTCAATGAATTGCCGATGGAGTTTGCGGTAGAAGCGCAGAAGTTGTTGGCGATTAGTTTGGAGGGGAGTGTTGGGTAAAGAATATGTAGCGATTGGATGATTTTGAGTCATCCGATCATTGTAAAGTAAAGATAAATAAATATGGACAGTCCAATAAGAACGGAAATTAGTCAACTTGTAGCTCAATTACCTGAAGATCGACTAAAGCCTGTACTGGAGTATCTGCGCCAGGTAGAATATACAAAAGTCGAGGAACTGGAGACTATGAATTTGGTAAAGAAGATATTTGAGGAAGATGATAATCTATTGAGAAGATTGGCACAATGATAACGCTTAAAGAAGCTTTATTCATTCATAGATTAGCCGTTAAACGTTTTGGTGGAGTTAATGGAGTAAGAGATATGAGTTTGTTGGAATCCGCTATTCAGAGACCAAACGCCACTTTTGGTGGTAATGAATTATATCCAAGTCCAGTAGAAAAAGCTGCCGCGATTATTGAAAGTACCGTCAAGAATCATCCATTTTCTGATGGCAATAAACGGACAGGATATACGCTGATGCGTCTGATGCTACTTAAGTTTGGTCTTGATATTAGGGCAACAGAAGAAGAAAAGTATGCTTTTGTACTAAGTATTGCTGAGGGGAAGTCGGATTTTGAATCTGTTAAGTACTGGATTCAAAAAAGAAAGATTCAGTCAATATGATTGTATGTGACTTAAGGAGAGCTATTGAATAAATCCAAAAGCTATGCAACGACCAACCAAAGCACAACTACTAGATTTCGGAGTACTCGTATTACGGGCTTATCTCGTTTTCTATTTGCTGAACTATGGTTGGGGCAAAGTGACAATGGGTCAATTTGGTGTATCTGAGGACATAGCTTCACAACCACTTAAAGAAGTGGAGACGTTCTATGTGGCTTGGCATCTATTTCAGCGAAGTATCTTTTTCAATGTCGCTGGTGGAGTATTGGAAATGGTAGCAGCTCTTCTTTTGATTTGGCATCGGACTGTTTTGATAGGTGCACTATTGGCAATTGTCATTTTAGCTCAAATCTTTGTCATTGATGTTTCCTTTACGATGGGCGTTCACCTTTTTGCATTGCCTACGCGGATTTTAGGAATGATCGGCTGTGCGGTTTTGATACTTCTATATCACAAAGATCAAGTTGTTCGAGCTTTGCAGCAGTTGATTACATCATCTAATCGCCCAAAATTCAACTATCAATGGTGGATCATTCCCATTTTGTTGGTACTCGGATTCTTGATGGATTTTGTGCTTGGGTTGTTGTTGATGCCTTTGAGACTGCTATTAGATCATTTCTTTTTGTAGACTAAACTCAATGCTTACAATAGAATATTAGATCATACACCGTTTATTATCAGGAGGTCACCTTTGAGTAACCTTCGACAATCCGTTTAAAGATTTAATTACATGGAATCAATCGAAGCTAGAAAGTATAGGATCATCAAGTTCATCGTTGAGACAGAGTCTGAGGACATCATTACTAAGATGGAAGCATTTATTGAAAATCTTATGGAAGAAGAGAATAATTCTGAGCATAAAGATGCAGAAGTTTGATTGACTTGTTTTCTTCACCAAAAGCAAAACCTATGTTATCAGTACAAATATTGGAGACGATAAAGGCACTTTCCTTTGTAGAAAAGGTGACGCTGATAGAATTTCTGTCTAAGGAAGTTAAAGCGGAGGTGTTAAAGACAACTGCTTTGCCGAATAGGGACAATCAAATAGAAGAATCAACTGATTTACGATCAGAAAATTATGACGACGCGGACAGAAAACGTGAAAAGGCAGCAGAGCTTCTCTTCAACGATTACTTAACCAATGAAGAATTAACTGCATTTTCAGTCCTAGATAGCGAAGATTTTTATGAATATGAAACGAAGTGAGATATGGCTTATTACCCTTGATCCTACAGTTGGTGCAGAAATTAGAAAAACTAGACCTGCTATTGTTGTAAGTGATGATACATTTGGAAAGCTTCCTTTAAAAGTAATCGTTCCACTTACAGGCTGGGAAAATAGATATACCGAGGCGGATTGGATGGTTAAAATAGAGAACAATCAGACTAATGGTTTAACTAAAACTTCCAGTGCTGATTGTCTTCAAGTGAAATCAGTATCTACAAAAAGATTTATCAAAAAACTAGGAGATTTATCTCCATCCAAAATGAGAAGCGTTGAAATCGCTCTTAGTAATGTGCTTAAAATTAAAACAGATCACAAGAAATAATAGAAAATGCTAGAAGTAAAAGACTTATGCGTAAGCATCGAAGACAAAGAAATCTTACGCAATTTCAATCTATACGTGAAGCCAGGTGAAGTACACGCCATCATGGGACCCAATGGTTCTGGTAAGAGTACCTTAGCGAATGTATTGGCAGGGCGCGACGAATACGAAGTGACCGATGGCAGCATCGACTTCGACGGGCAAGACTTGCTGGATATGGAAGTCGATGAGCGCGCACATGCTGGCGTTTTCATGGCGTTTCAATATCCAGTCGAAATACCAGGTGTCACCAATGCGACATTCTTAAAAAGTGCCATCAATTCTGTACGGGAAGCGAATGGTAAAGAAGAGTTAAGTCCGATGGACATGCTCAAACTGCTGCGCGAAAAAGCAAAGATGTTGGGCATTGACCAAAGTTTCTTGAAGCGTTCCTTGAATGAAGGTTTTTCTGGTGGCGAAAAGAAGCGAAATGAAATGCTTCAAATGGCGTTGCTAGAACCGAAGTTGGCAATTCTGGATGAAACGGATAGTGGATTGGATATTGATGCGTTGCGGATTGTCGCGGATGCGGTGAATGAGTTACGGAATCCTGACCGTTCGTTTGTCGTCATTACACACTATCAGCGATTGCTGGATTACATCGTTCCTGATTATGTACATGTGTTGTACGATGGTCGAATCGTGAAGTCTGGTGGCAAAGAATTGGCTTTGGAATTAGAAGCAAAAGGCTACGACTGGATTAAGGAAGAAGTGGACGGTGTAGCGGCGTAATGTTTAGATGGGGCAGCGTTTAGTCCTCCAATTTGAATTTACGTTTATTCTATAGTTTAACTAATGAAATAACACTAGAAATAATAGCGATCAATCGGCTACCAGCTGAATAATCTAATATCTAGTGTCTAATATCTAACGTCTATATTTATGACGACAGCAACAGTCAATAAAAATACAGCCATCAAAGATCGTTTTGTGGCATCTTTTCAGCAATACCGTGCGGACTTGAATGGGCATCGCGATCATCCGCTGTCAAAGTTCAAGCAAGCTGGCTTCGAGGAGTTTGAAGGCATGGATTTTCCAACGACGCGCGACGAAGATTGGAAATATACGAGTGTGCAACGAATGCTGCGCCACGATTTTCAAGAGGTGAAAGCAACTTCACAAACAGTTTATGTAGAGGAGTTTAGCTTTCCCGAATTGAATGCGATTCAGTTGGTGTTCGTGAATGGAATCTACAACGAAGAGTTGTCTTCTGACTTGAAAGCAGTGCCTGGCGGTTTGATGATTCACTCGATGGAAGAAGCATTGGAAAATGACGACTATCGGGCTTGGATCGACAATCAAATCGCTTATGAAGGTGGTACAGCTAAGAATGTTTTTTTACCGATGAACCGTGCCTTCGCGCAGTCTGGTCTTTTCATCAAAACGGTGAAGGGTGTTCGCATTGAGCAGCCCATACATTTACTACATATTGCAACGGACAGCGATCATATTGCCCATCCGCAGTTGTTTGTTTGGGCAGCCGAAAGTAGCGAATTGAGCATCATTGAAACCTACAATAGTACGCAAACTGATAATACTTACTTCAACAATACAGCGAATCAATTCCAAGTCGAAGCCAATGCACGTGTCCATTACTATCGGTTTCAGCAAGAAAGTGATGCGGCTTTCAAAATCCATAACACACTAGTCTTGCAAGGTCGCGATAGTGTATTCAGTAGCTACATCGCGGATTTGGGTGGGCAGATGGTACGCAACAATATGAGTGTCGAACTCACAGGTAGCAACACCGAGACGAATATGTACGGCACGTATCTAGGTACAGGCAATCAACACATTGATAATCAAACCTTTATGGATCACGCATTGCCGCATTGCGAAAGTAATGAGTTATACAAAGGTATCCTGACAGATCGAGCAAGAGGCGTTTTCAATGGTAAAGTGTTGGTGCGTCAAGATGCGCAAAAAACGAATGCATTTCAGCAAAATGGTAGTTTAGTCTTGTCGGACAAAGCGATCATGGATGCCAAACCACAATTGGAAATCTACGCGGACGATGTAAAATGCAGTCACGGCGCGACGATTGGACAGTTGGATGAAGCGTCTATTTTTTATCTGCGAACACGTGGCATTCCAGAAGCGAAAGCAAAGAATTTATTGCAACGGGCTTTTGTGGGCGAAGCAGTAGAAGCGATGCCGATTGATGCGGTGCATGATCGAGTGATGGCGGCGATTGAGGAGAAGTTGGGGTAATGGCAGAATTACTACAGGATGATTTGTTAGATGACTTTCGCGCAGCGATTGATTTTGATCCTTTGGTAAAGTTAGAGGAGATACAAGCGGAACAGCTTCCTGTCGATTATTTTGAATTTTACAACTCTGTTTCTAGCGTGTATTCTTCCAAAATTGAAGGGGAACAGATTGATTTTGATAGCTTCTACAAGCATAAATTTTTGAATGTTCCTTATCAATCTGACTACACGAAAAAGTCGGATGATTTGTTTGCCGCTTACGAATTCATTTTAGAACAGTCGTTGACATTAGAAAATACGTTGAAAGCGCACGAAATTTTAAGTCAACATCTACTGCCACATAGCCAACGAGGACGTATTCGGAACAATCCCATGTATGTACTTAATGACGAAGATCGGATCGAATACGTAGCTGCTGCTCCATCGAAAATGCGTTCTGAATTAGAAATATTGTTTGAGGAGCTGGAAGAACTTTTAAAGGCTGAAATGGATGCAGTGACTAGCTTTTATTACGCAGCACTACTGCATATCGTGTTTGTCAAGATACATCCGATGCAGGATGGGAATGGTCGAACGGCACGCTTGTTAGAAAAGTGGTTTTTGATCGAAAAATTAGGTCATCAAGCAGTAGGTGTAGGATTAGAGAAGAATTATTATAGAAATCGAGCAGCTTATTATGACAATATTCGGTTGTTAGGTTTAGAGTATGAGACGTTGGATTATTCTAAAGCACTACCATTTTTGTTGATGAGTATTTTGAGTTTGAGATAAAAATTTACGCCTTAATAACATGGCACTTGCTAGATTAGACAACGAGGTTTTTTTCAAGAAAGCATTCACAGATCGAATTGTTTTTAAGGCATTTGTGCGCGATATTATAGGTATTGAAGTAGAGCCTGACAAGATTGAAACAGAAAAGTCGTTTCAACCAAGAGTAGGAAGCATCAACTTCAAATACGACATTTTTGCGGAAGATGTGGAGAAGCGCGTCATCATTGAGATACAAAAAGTAGAATACGACCATAATTTTGATCGCTTTTTGCACTATCATCTGCAGGGTATTACGGAGCAGCAAAGGAGTTCTGCCGATTATTCAGTTGATCGAACGGTTTATACGATAGTGGTCATGACTGCGCCCTATCGCATCAACTCGGAGACCAGAAAATTCTATCGTGATGAGGTACTCATTTCTTCTTTGAATCCCAGAAATCTAAAAGGGATAGAGCGTCATTTATTTAATCATCAATTGATTTTTCTTAACCCAAACTACAAAGATGAATCGACACCAGAGAACTACCGCGATTGGCTGGATTTAATTTATGAAAGTATTCATAATCCTGAAGATCCAAAATTAAATACAGAGAGAGAAGGTATTCAGCGAGCCAAAGAATTAGTCAGCTACGATAATATTACTCCTGAAGAATGGGAAGCCTCAAAAATTGAAGTAGGAAGACAGAAAGTCATCTTATTGGAGCGAGAAGAAGAACGGGTGGAAATCGCAATGCGAATGCTTGACTTAGGTGTAGACGAAGAAACCGTTTCTAAAGCGACCGAGTTAAGTCTTGATGACCTTCAGTTTTGGCGACAACATTATTTGGACGAGCAGAATCGTGAGTCATCTTAAAGAAAAAAGATTATGCAAGACACCATATCAAAAAATATAGACATCGCAGCCATTCGCAAAGAGTTCTCACTATTGGAACGCGAAATGAATGGCAAACCGTTAGTTTTTTTAGACAATGCAGCGTCTAGTCAAAAGCCAAAGGCGGTCGTCAATGCGCTAGAGAAATATTACGGAGAGCAACACGCCAATGTACATCGTGGGGTCTATGGCTTGAGTCAAGAAGCAACGGATGCATTTGAATTGGGACGAGAGAAAGCACGACGCTTCTTGAATGCGCCTACGACAGAAGAGATTATCTTCACGAAAGGCACGACGGAAGGCATCAATCTGGTAGCTTCTTCTTTCGGTCGATTGATGTTCAAAGAAGGCGATGAAATTGTTATTTCGATGATGGAACACCATTCCAATATCGTGCCGTGGCAGATGATCGCAGAACAGACTGGCGCGAAGTTGACTATTATTCCCATCAATGAAGACGGCGAGATTCTGCTAAATGAATACAAAAAACTACTGACTGATCGCGTCAAAATAGTAGCTGTCGTTCACGTATCCAATTCTTTGGGAACGATCAATCCTGTGAAAGAAATCATCGACCTGGCGCATGAGAAAGATATTCCAGTACTCATAGACGGCGCACAAGCCACGCCACACCTAAAAATAGATGTGCAAGCATTGGATGTCGATTTTTACGTCTTTTCGGCACACAAAGTATATGGACCAACAGGTTTTGGCATTCTATACGGCAAACGTAAGTGGCTGGATATGATGCCGCCCTATCAAGGTGGAGGCGAAATGATCGCGACCGTGACCTTTGAGAAGACTACTTACAATGAATTGCCGTACAAATTTGAAGCTGGTACGCCAGATATTGCAGGCGCAGTCGCTTTAGGGGCAGCGATAGATTTTGTGGAAGAAATTGGGCAAGAAAATATTGCGCAGCACGAAGCGGAGTTGTTAGCGTATGCGACGGAGAAGATGAGTCAGATTGAAGGCTTACGCATCATTGGACAAGCTGGTAATAAAGCAAGTGTCATCTCTTTTTTGGTCGATGACATCCATCCGTACGACTTAGGAACGCTTTTAGATAAACAAGGCATTGCCGTACGCACAGGACATCATTGTACACAGCCTTTGATGGCGCATTATGGTATTCCTGGTACGGTTCGTGCTTCTTTTGCGGTGTATAATACGAAGGAGGAAGTGGATAAATTGGTGGCTGGCGTGGAGCGTGCGGTGGGTATTTTGAAGTAAGCAATTTGACAAATCTTCCAGATTTGGTAAATTTTAGAACGGACTTAACTAATTCATGAGCAATACAAGCATCAACAACATACAAGACGACATCATCGAAGAATTCGAGTTCTTCGATG
>CAYLPW010000235.1:0-7576 GCA_964385665.1 uncultured Saprospiraceae bacterium | reverse complement strand
CAAGATCATTTGTATCAACCGCCACAGGAATTTGAGGAGTTAATGCAGGTTTTAGTGTGATGTGTTTGGGAAAACTGATGAAATTGGTTGAATTGTTGCAATTGGTTGGAGTTACGTCCTGTCTTTTGTTGAACTGATGCTCCGAAAGCTTTCGGGAGTTGAACTGTCGTAATCTACTTGGCGCAAACGATAGTTAGATAGGTTCGTAATTAATTCAACCGCTAATTGAAAGAATCCATCCGACTAAAGGCTAGTATTCGGAAATAAAATAACGCACAAAACAAGCCGTAATTCGTAATTTATTATGCAACTGACACTTGGCTTTTCTCCTTGCCCCAATGATACCTTTATCTTTTATGGTATGATGCACGACGCTATCGACACCGAAGGCTTGAGTTTTGAAGTTATTATGGAAGATGTAGAAGCACTGAACCAACGAGCCTTCGCAAATGATCTGAATATCACCAAACTCAGCTATCACGCTTACGCCTATTTATGGGACGACTACGTGCTACTAGATGCTGGCAGCGCATTAGGCAACAACGTAGGTCCTTTATTGATTGCTAAAAAGCAACTGACCGATGCCGAAGTCACCGATGCTACCATCGCCATTCCAGGAAAATACACGACGGCTCATTTTTTATTTAATTTAGCTTATCCAAAAGCGCAGCAGAAGGAAGAAAAGCTCTTCTCTGAAATTGAAAATGCTGTCCTGACGAATGAAGTGGATGCTGGGGTCATCATTCATGAAAACCGCTTTACCTATCAAGACAAAGGCTTAGTCAAAATTCAGGATTTGGGCGAATACTGGGAGTCGCAGTATCAGTTGCCGATTCCGCTAGGTGGCATTGTAGCACAGCGTAGTTTATCCGACGAGGTGAAAGCGAAAATTAACCGCGTATTAGCGCGAAGTGTGGCATTTGCTTTTGAACACCCTGATGTAGTCATGCCTTTTGTCCGTCAATATGCACAGGAGATGGAAGAAAGCGTGATGCGACAGCATATTGATTTGTATGTCAATGACTATACACGTGATTTGGGGAAAGAGGGGAGAGCAGCGATTGAGCAAATGTATGTGGTGGCACGGGAGAAAGGAATATTGGAAAGACTACCAAAAGAAGGAATTTTTATTGCTTAGAAAATGGCGAATAGATAAAGTCACCCCGTAAATGTTGGCTCAAACCTTCCAGCATAATGGATTATTTTTCTCCAAGTCAGAAATTCATGAGTTGACGTTCAAAAAAAAAGAAGCGCGATGTACTATAGAAAACGACACGGTAGGGGATTTACTTATAAAGATGAAGACGGCAGTACTGTCCGTGATGCAAAACTACGTGAACGTTTTGAAGCATTGGTCATTCCGCCAGCTTGGCAGGAAGTAGAAATCGCTGAGGACGCTAAAGCTGACTTATTAGTGACTGGACGTGATGAAAAAGGCAGAAAACAATACATCTATCATCCCCAATACATCAAGAAACGACAACGTGCTAAGTACGACCGTATACTACGTTTTGCGGAAGAACTAGAAACCATGCGTCGCGTCACTGGACAGCATTTGCGACACAAAGAAATCACACGCGAAAAAGTATTAGCGTGTATGGTGCGCTTGCTCGACCATGCTTACTTTCGTCCTGGCAGTCCACGCTACACTGAAGAAAATGATACCTATGGCTTGACGACGATGCGTAGTCGACACTTAACAATAGAGGGCGACGAACTCATATTTGAGTATACAGGAAAGTCTGGTAAGGAGCAAGAGCGTCACGTAGAAGATCAGCGACTCCGCAAAGTCATTCAAGAGCTGGACGATATTCCAGGCTACCGTATTTTTAAATACTTTGATGATAGTGGCGAAAAACAAGTAGTAGAAAGCAGTGACTTAAATGTGTATATTAAAGAGGTAATGGGCGAAGATTTTTCCGCCAAAGACTTCCGAACTTGGGCAGGTACCATGATCGCTGCTGTGGCATTGGATGAACTAGGTATTTGTGATCCGAAAGAACAGGAGACGATGAATCAACACATCAGAGAAGCCGTCAATCGCGTCGCAGAACATCTAGGCAATACGCCCGCAGTCGCTAGAAGTTCCTACATTGATCCGCGTATTATCGACAATTATCTGAATGGACGCACGACTCGTTACTTCAAGCGCCAGGTCAAAGAATTATTAAAGAGTAAAGATAATCTTTCAGAAGAAGAGTTGAGTGTTTTATGTTTATTGCGTGAGTCGCTAAAGGACTGATAACTTAATTTCTATGAAAATAGTAAATATGTTGAAGATCAACTACAGTCACCGAAGTCGTGACGCAATTCGACACCCTATTTCTTCCTAAAATAAATCGTAATCGGCACACCTGTCAACTCAAAGTGCTTCCGCAACTGATTCTCCAAATAGTTCTTATAGCCGTCTTTAATATAATCTGGATAATTGCAAAAAAAAGCGAAAGCTGGATGGTAAGTTGGCAACTGCGTGATGTACTTGATTTTGACAAATTTGCCACGTGTGGCAGGAGGTGGATAGCGGTCAATGGCTTCTAGCATGATGTCGTTTAAGACCGATGTTTTGATCTTCTGCTGACGACGCTCATACACCTCTAGTGCTGATTCGATACCTTTAAAAATCCGCGTTTTTTCTAGCGCAGAAACAAAAATAATCGGAACGTCATTAAACGGCGACAACTTCTTGCGAATGCGTTCTTCCACATCACGAGCCGTGTTGGTCTCTTTAGGAATGGCATCCCATTTATTGACCAAAACAACAACCCCTTTTTTGCGTCGAACGATGATTTTGAAAATACTCATGTCCTGCGACTCAATACCAGTTATCGCATCAATCATTAAAATGACGACATCTGCCTCTTCAATCGCTCGAATTGCTCTTAGTACAGAATAAAACTCTAAATCTTCGTGGACTTTTCCTTTCTTCCGAATACCTGCCGTGTCGATTAAATAGAACTCCTTACCGAACTTGTCGTACTTCGTGTGAATAGAATCACGAGTCGTGCCTGCTATTTCCGTGACAATATTGCGCTCTTCGCCTAACAATGCATTCGTCAAGGAAGATTTTCCCACATTCGGTTGCCCGACAATGGCAATTTTTGCCAAATCAGTTTCCAATGGTGTATCTTCCGTCACCTTTTCCGTCACTGCATCCAATACTTCACCAGAACCACTTCCAGAAAGCGACGATAAAAAGAAGGTTTCCTCAAAGCCTAGACTCCAAAACTCATTTGCCGCCAACATCCGACTCTGATTGTCCACTTTATTGACCACCAAAATGACGTGCTTATCTGACTTCCTCAACATGCTAGCAATCTGATCATCCAAATCGGTAATGCCAGTCGTCACATCGACCATAAAAACAATAACCGAGGCCTCTTCTATCGCAATCTTGACTTGCCGTCGAATTGCCGATTCAAATACATCATCTGAATGTTCCACAAAGCCGCCAGTATCGACTACCGTAAATTGCTTCCCATTCCATTCCGTCATCCCATACTGCCGATCGCGCGTCACGCCACTGATGTCATCAATGATCGCTTGCTTCTCCCCAATCAGTCGATTGTAAAACGTCGATTTCCCCACATTTGGTCGCCCTACGATGGCTACTATATTTCCCATTTATTTTTTTTTGGCTGTTAGCTGTTAGCTTTTCAGCACATTATGGCTTAGAAACAGCGATAAATTATGGCTTTTTGTTTTACCTATCTTATTATCTTATATCTTGAAATAGCCCCGAATTTCGAGACAAGCTTTGGCTTTGAGATTAGTTTAGCGACAGTATTTTAAATGGTTTAGAAAAGTTCAGATCACTTCTGGTGACTTTAGAATTTGTACATAAAGTGCTATACTGTAACTCGCTGCTGAAAAAGTCTCATCCCGAAAGCTTTCGGGATCACATCTCAAAGCACGTTCCGCAAAGCGGAAAGGCGATCTCACCTCTTATTTATACCCAAAATACTTCAACTGCCGATCATCATTTCGCCAGTTGTCCTTCACTTTAACGTGCAATTCTAAGAATACTTTCCGCGCTAAAAAAGTTTCGATGTCTTTTCTGGCATCTGTACCCAATTTTTTGATGGAACTGCCCCCTTTTCCGATCAAAATGGACTTTTGGGTTTTGCGTTCCACAAAAATAGTGGCTTGAATACGGGCTAAGTCTTCGCCAGCTTTAGTCTGTGTATCTTTGAAGTCATCGACGATCACTTCTACTGAATACGGAATTTCTTGATGGTAGAGGAGCAAGATTTTTTCTCGAATAATTTCACTCACAAAAAAGCGTTCCGAACGATCGGTAAATTGATCTTTTGGATAATAAGGTAGTCCTTCTGGTAAGTTTTGGACGATAAGTTCAAGTAATTTTTCCGTATTGGATTTATGTAAGGCAGAAATAGGAACGACTTCATCGGCGTCCAATCGCTTCGCCCATTTCTTCTTTATCACCTCTACTTGTCCTTCCGAAATCGTATCAATTTTGTTGATGACTAAGAAAAGAGGAACATCTAAGTTATTCAACTGCTCAAAAATCGGCTCGTTGCCCTCATATATTTCGTTGGCATCCAACACAAACAGCATCACATCCGCATCTTCAAAGGTAGAGGTGGCAAAACGATTCATCGCATTTTGCATCTTATAGGATGGACTTTCGATCAGTCCAGGCGTATCTGAAAAGACAATTTGATAATCTGGTTCATTCAAGATGCCAATGATGCGGTGACGTGTCGTTTGCGGTTTATTCGTGATGATCGACATCCGTTCGCCGATCATGGCATTGAGCAGGGTCGACTTGCCGACATTGGGGCGTCCGATGATATTGACAAAACCTGATTTGTGTTCGCTCATAAAAAGAAGACGTTAGATTTTAGAAGTTAGACGTTAGACTGCTCAATTCGTTCCGAAAATTGGAAACTAGACCTTTATCAACCATCCATCTAGTCCTGAGTAGCAACACATTAGTTTAACAATTGATCGAACAAGCCTATTTTTTATAGGCTATCTGCAATAAATCACTTGCGATTTCATTTAATATGTATTAACTTTGCAACACAAAGTACTTTTCAAATGACGAAACGACACCACGAAGATCATCTCCAAGCCCTGAATGACATTCGTTCGATGATGCAACGTTCTACGCGTTTCATGTCGCTGAGCGGACTGTCAGGCATTAGTGCTGGTATCTGTGCCTTGATTGGTGCAGGTGTAGCCTTCTATTATTTAGGCAAAGTTCCTTTTGCTGGCGAGCAATTGTACTATGAACGATTGGCAGGCAGTCCACGTTGGGGGATCAACTGGATTGAGTTTTCTGTATGGGCAGGCAGTATTGTTTTGATTGCTGCGCTATCGTTTGCTATTTTCTTCACGACTCGACAAGCTAGAAAGAAAGGGCAGCAAATATGGGATCAAACCACCTGGCGGATGCTGGTCAATTTGGCAATTCCTTTAGTCATTGGCGCTATCTTTTGTTTGGTCTTTTATCTGCGCGGTGATATTGGACTAGTTGCGCCAGCCACTTTAGTTTTTTACGGTTTAGGTCTAGTGAATGCGAGTAAATATAGTCTGCGCGACTTGAAATTTCTAGGATTGCTAGAATGTGGATTGGGCTGCATTGGACTGTTCTATGTCGGCTATGGACTGGAATTGTGGGCGATTGGGTTTGGAGTATTGCATATTGCCTATGGAACGTATATGTGGTGGAAGTATGAGAGAGAGGGGAGATGAGAGAGTTTCGAGAGGGGAGAGAGAGTTAGCAAACGAGCATCAATAAAATAGCGAAACCATACCTAGCGCGTGAATTTATTCGCGCGTTACAGCAGCAGAAAGCAAGATTGTGAGTAATTGAGTGACAGAACCATTAGCGTGAAAAATATAGTAACGAAACTAAATAAAACATTCGAGAATCACTATCGACTGAGCATCATGTCAGCCTTGATGGTCAATGATTGGGTGGACTATAAACGCTTGAAAGAATTGTCGCCGAATCTATCGGATGGGAACTTGGCAAGTCATATTAAATACTTAGAAAAACTAGACTATTTGGAGATACGAAAACAGTTTATTGGCAAAAAACCAAATACTTCTTATGCCGTTACCTTTAAAGGACGCAAAGCCTTTCAGCAGCACTTGGATGTACTGGAAGAGTTGATTAAGCAGAGCAAGTAGCGTCTGATAGCAATATGATTTTCCAATAGTCTAAATAGCATTGTATTATGAAATTTATCATCCTTGTTTTAGTCAGTTTCTTTGTCTTTTCTTCCAGCATTTGTAGCGCACAGTACACACCAGAGGAAGCGTACGATCGAGAGTCTATATTTTTACAGGTACAGCCTTTTGTGGGTGCTAGATATGTAAAAGATGGAGTCATGAAACCAGTCGGCTTCTTCTACAATAAGATGGCAGAAGATATGGAAGTGAGTCCCAATGCCGTCATGTTACTCAAAAAGAGTCGGCAAAACGCTGTATGGGCAAATGTAGCTGCCTTGATAGGTGGCATATCTTTTGCAGCAGCGGTGACAGATGAAGAAAATTCAACCCCTTGGCTTTTATCGACTGTTGCTTTTAGTGTGACTTCAGGTGTGCTCGCCTTGAAGTCGAATAATCAATTAAATAAATCGGTTTGGTATTATAATCGAGATGTGGTTCAGGGGCAGCTAAGTAAATAGTAGGTAGCATACTGTATGAATTATAGGGGAAGTAATTTTCAAATTGATACTCAAGATCATTTGAATAGCGCAATGTGAAAATAGGCTTCGAACTTATTTTAGAATGATCTAGTTGAATGACTGAACGGACAGCCGCTGTTTTCAGTTTGTCAGTTCATCAATTCTTCAAACTATAAAATGAATTCAAGAACAAGATTTCTTTTTGTCCTACTCGGACTCTACCTCATTTTAGACCTATACACCTACTTCGGCTTACGCTCACTCTTCGTAGAACGGCAAAGTCGATTGATTTTCAGTGGCGTATACCTCACGACGAGCTTATTTTTCTACTTCTCGCTGTACAAAGTATTTGAAGTGGTGCAAACTGGAAGTATTTTTTCCAACTCATCAGCGAATCTTTACTTAGGACTGTTCTTTACCGCTTTTGTTGGGAAACTATTCTTTGTCGTTTTGATGCTGTTGCAAGATGTAGGACGACTGTTATTTGGCGTGGGTAATGCAGCGTATCAAGCGATGGCAGATGGAGACAGTACAGGTGGTTTTTTGCCCAAACGTCGACAGTTTTTGACCTTAGCGGCGAGTGGATTAGCAGCAATTCCATTTGTGGGGATGCTGTACGGGATCACAAAAGGAAAATACGCATACACGGTAGAAAAGGTGAAATTAGGGTTTCCAGATCTGCCGAAAGCCTTCGAAGGATTTAAGATCGTGCAGATCTCTGATATTCATTCTGGAAGTTTCGATGATGCCTCAGAAGTAGCGAAAGGAATTGAACTCATTAATGCGCAACAACCTGATTTACTGCTTTTTACAGGCGATTTGGTGAATGCCGACAAAGATGAAATCAATCCATATATTGACCTGTTCAAGGCGACAGAAGCGGTGCACGGAAAGTATTGTGTACTCGGCAATCACGA
>CAYLPW010000234.1:0-7582 GCA_964385665.1 uncultured Saprospiraceae bacterium | reverse complement strand
GACTTTTCTACTTTTGTTGTTTGAACTATCTACTGAATTTAAAGACAACAACTAATATGAGTTTAGAGCAAAAAGTCGCTAAAGACCTAATCACTGCCATGAAAGCCAAAGATGAGGCTGGCAAACGAGGCATCCGCGCCATCAAACAAGCACTTATTATGGTAAAAACAGATGGAAGTGGAACAACACTATCTGAAGAGGATGAAGTCAAAATGCTACAAAAGCTCGTCAAACAGCGCAAGGATTCTATTGCCATCTACGATCAGCAAGGTAGAGACGACTTAGCACGCATCGAGAGAGAAGAAGTAGCTGTCATTGAGAGATATTTACCACAAAAGATGGAACGCACCGATTTGGAAATTTACCTCAAGCAATTGCTCAAAACGATGGATGTGACATCCATGAAAGATATGGGAAAAGTGATGGGACGTGCCAGTAAAGAGTTGGCAGGTCGTGCAGATGGCAGAACAATATCCGCCGTAATAAAAGAATTGTTGAATAGTTAGAACACGCACTAGGTTGTCGTTTCCCACGACGACCTAGTTTATACGATAGATTATTGTTGTACGATCTTTGTAGTGTATTGGAAGAAACGCCAGTCTCGGTATTGCCAGATATAGTTTCTCAGCTACTGTTCTGACAAGATAAGTCTTAGGCTGTTCATCACTATCAGCACATCACTTTCTCCTTCTTCCTTCCTTTCACTACTTCTGCTATCAACTGCCCATGATCGCGTGTATTTTCGATATATAATTTACTGGTATGCATACCTGCACAGATGACGCCGCCGAGGAAGACGTTGGGTAAATTGGTTTCTAGCGTTTCCGTATTGTGCGTTGGAATTTGTGACTCATCTTCGCAGAGGTCAATACCAATTTGGCGTAACAGATCAAAATTAGGATGATAGCCAGTCATGGCAAGAACATAGTCGTTTTCAATCTCTTGTTCGCCTTCGGGGGTATTCAAAATGACCGAGTTGGGTTTAATTTCCTTGACGGTTGTATTAAAATAGGTGGGAATAGAGCCTTCTTTGATTCGGTTTTCTAAATTTGGTTTGATCCAATATTTGACTTTCTCACTAATGCTACCACCGCGAACTGCCATCGTCACCTCAGAGCCTTTTTGCCACAATTCTAGTGCCACTTGTGCTGCTGAATTCCGCGCACCAATGACTAATACTTTCTGCCCAATATACGGATGCACATTGTCGTAGTAGTGCTTCACTTTATCCAACTCTTCGCCTGGCACATTCAGCAGATTAGGTTGATCGTAATAGCCAGTTGCCAGAGCGACCGCCATCGTCTCATAAGTACCTTTTGGCGTAACGATACGATAGCCATCATCAGACGAGAGTGGCTGCATATCACTGACTGGCTCGTAGAAATTGATCTTTAAATCCCAATGCTGATGCAAACGCCGATAGTACTCTAAGGCTTCACCACGCGTTGGTTTTTCCGTATGTGAAATGAAGGGCGTATCGCCAATTTCCAACTTTTTTGAAGTCGAAAAGAAAGTCATATTCGTCGGGAAATGATAGATCGAGTTGGCGAGCATTCCCTTTTCCAAGATCAAATAATTCAAACCTGCTTTCGTCGCTTCGATGCCTATATTGATGCCAGTCGGTCCACCGCCGATGATGATTAAGTCGTACATAAGTTACTATTTGTTGTCCCGCAATTTCCCATTGCTGGACATATTCTACACCCTACTAACACCTACACAAACCCAACAGTTCTACAACTCCAGTCCTTCCAGTAAGGCGCAATACGTCGTAATTCCTGCCTCAATTTCGCGCACATAAATAAACTCATCTGCCGTATGCGAACGTGCCGAATCACCAGGACCAATTTTCAAAGTTGGGAAAGACATCAAAGCTTGATCGGAAAGCGTAGGAGAACCATAATACGACAGTCCCATTTCTTTTCCACGCTGCACCAATGGATGATCGAGTGGAATGCTAGACGAATTGAGGCGAAAAGAACGCGCTTTCAACTTGGATTGTGTAAGCTGTTGTAACTGATGAAAAAGCTGTTCATTGGGATAAAATTCATTGGTACGTACATCCATTACGAAGGTACATGTATCAGGGACGACATTGTGTTGAGAACCAGCTTCTATCTGTGTCACGCTTATTTTAGTCGCGCCTAACAAGTTAGAGTTGTGTTCCAACTTTAAGTTTCGGAGTTGCTCGATATCCTGCAAGGCTATATAAATGGCATTCTCGCCTTCCTCTCGCGCTGCGTGTCCAGCTACCCCTTTAGCCGTTCCATCTATGACCATCAAGCCTTTTTCTGCGACTGCCATTTGCAACAAAGTCGGTTCGCCTACCATGCCTACGGCAATCTCTCCCAACTCTGGAAGCAAAGCCGCAATCCCATTTTTACCTGAAATTTCCTCCTCGGCACTGCCAGCAAAAATGAGATTGTAGGATAAATCATCGCGTTCATAAAAATGAAGAAAAGTAGCCAATAATGCGACTAAACAACCGCCTGCATCATTGCTGCCCAGTCCATATAGTTTTCCATCTGAAATACTTGCCTCATAAGGATTTCGAGTATAAGTAGCTGCTGGTTTGACCGTGTCGTGATGGGAGTTGAGTAAGACGGTGGGACGGTTAGTGTTGAAGTATTTGTTACGCGCCCAAATGTTATTTCTCAATTGGTGAATATCTACTTTTTGATCGGTCAAAAACTTTTTGAGCAAAGCTGCTGTCCGGTCTTCTGATCGTGAAAAAGAGGGAGTAGCGATCAATTGTTGAAGCAGTTTTATGTATTCGTTGAAGGCAATTTTCATAGCTAATTTTTATAGAAAAGGCTGACATATGACTTTCGCGTCCCTGAAAGCTCAGGAACATGAAAATAAGCAAATATTGAACACTCAAAAGTGTAAGTCTTTATTGAACTCAGAATAAATAATGAAGTATAATCTGAAGAGCCATTCTAACTGGAGATAGGAGATCGTTTCGCCTTGATCCTGAGAGCTTTCGGGGTGAGATTGTTCTCTAGGTAGTTCATATTTCTGCGGGAACGATTTTTAGCTTCCAAAGCCAAATTCTAAAAATAAAAAAAGCGCGGATCACACTAGATGATACGCGCTTCTATAGCTATATCTTAAAGTCAGATCATTGATCTACAGCTATCCGCAGAACAGTTCTAACATCCAATAGCTGTGTTCCCTACAAATACGTCATCGAATTACGATCTGTAATGATGTCTTTCAGTTCTTTCAGTAGCTTATATTTATTCGGCAATACATGCTTGAATGCGTCTTTAACAGCCACATACGCCCCGCGTTCCATCATGTCAGGAATCATCTTTTTAACCGTATCCTTCATGAAGAGTAAGTCATGTTTCAAGATAGATTTCAGCGATGGAATATCATGCCAATCCGCTTCTACCGCATAGGCTTGCTCGAAGATGCCATCCGTTTCGCCTTCTACGGCATCCAACTGAATGATGCGATCCTGCTCCTCGTGTAGCACCATGACCTTCCCTTCGCCTGTACCACTTGGCAAATCCCAGTTTTCGCCCTCGTCTTTGACCAGAAAAACTTCTAGTCCTTGATCTTTAATTCGATATAGTATAATGTTAGATTGCTCTTGCATGATTTCTGCTGTTTTTAGTCAGAATTAGGGAGTAAATAACAAAACAAGGTAAATTGTTTGTTGCTTACTGTCACAAAGTAAACAAAATGAGAGTACAAGTATTCGGTAAATGGAAACGAAAGTTCTCAAAATACAACGATACCTAACTACCATTTCTATCAAATACTACCATGGCAGAAGAGATACAAAATCCAATCGATAAAGATAAAATCGCAGAAAATCCACACCTATTGCCGTATGCGCATACCGTAGGCGGTGCCATCATCAAGCCAATCGACAAAGGGCGAGTGAAGGGCTTGGCGGTGGAAGCGATGCACGAACAAACGAATCAGCAGCTCGACCAAATTCGGAAGCAGGTAGAGCTACTGATGCAGCAAGCACAATCCATCTACAACCGCGTCGACATTTCTGAACGCATCTATCAAGCTGACGTCAACTTTAAACCGCTCATTGGACATACTTATCATTTATATGAGCGCAAAAACACGACGGAAGTCTTGTCGATGGTAGGACCAGAGGAATGGGGACGCCGTTCTCCATATACCTTTGTGGCGACGGTGAAGTTGTTGGCAGATCATACGTGGGAGATTTTGGAGATAGATGGGGAATGACCGCTTGGCGTATAAACACACTCCATATATATCATTAAAAGATGTATCGATAAATACCTAAACCCACGTACTCAACGTTCAAACCAAACCTCCCCGGTACAGCTCAACGCATTATTCACAAGTCAGCTAGTCCGACTACACAATCATCAATAATCAGCTGACGTCAGTCGTTTAGAAGAACATGCTACATTGGAGAAAACTACTGTTACCGATCATTGGTAGCCTATTTGTGCTGTCCGTTCATGCACAAGTGACCGTCGAAATTATCATCGAAGAAGGCAATGCCACCTCAGACTGTCGAGACCCTTTTGGTTCACCTGAACACGTTTGGAGCGTCAATGTTGCCGATCAAGGTTGGATCGATTTCGATGCAGAAGGCGGTTGCAATCAACTACAAAGTTTGCCATATGTAGCGTATCGTGCTACTGTAAATTGCCCTGATGAAATCGAAACAGCTATTCCTATTGAGTTTCGAGCATTTGAGAACAATCCTGGTATTGGGAATCCATGTAGTACTATCCGACCAAGCAGTTGTATCGCCGAAACAGGTGCTACCTTCAACTTTCCAACAACAGAACCAAGTCGAAGAT
Organism: uncultured Saprospiraceae bacterium; assembly: GCA_964385665.1. Taxonomy (GTDB): domain Bacteria; phylum Bacteroidota; class Bacteroidia; order Chitinophagales; family Saprospiraceae; genus JAAUTG01. The sequence goes on along the minus strand of CAYLPW010000234.1, from coordinate 2,777 downwards.
ATACCATCACGCTACCTACAGGTGGTGATGCAGAAGGTTATGTGCGATTTACTATGCAGGTGAGTGGTATATTCATTGGTGGAGAAAATAATGTGCCATGTACAGCGATCAATCTGGGCGTCATCAGTGGTGGAACTTCGGTAGGAAGCGCTAGTCGCAGTGTATTCAATAACTATTGCGGAACAATAAGCGAAGGCGAACCTGATCCTTCTACTGTCAATGCTGGCTGGTGGAACAATGTAGGCGTTTGGTATTCTTTTAGAACCAATGACAATCCCGGCGACCGCTTTCAAATTATCGCGAACAGCGACCCTGAAAACACTGGCGACCCTATTTTCTTGCAAATTGGGTTGTATACCACTAGCGACAATACCTGTAGCGGTGACTTTAATTATATAGACGGAAGTGGAGGAAGCAGTAGTGACCCTGACCTAAATGAACGCTTTGAATTCTCTTGCGATGATCCACTTTTGCCCAATACGACTTATTATATTCTGATAGATGGTGTCACAGATACCCGAGAGGATTTGTTTGGCGTATTCGGACTAGAAGTGAATGCGTTTGATTATACGCCTGCTACCCTTGATACGATACTGTGTGCTGGCGAGGAATTGCAGGTATTCGGTCAAGCATATACGACAAGTGGAACGTATGCAGGCATGACAGAAATTGGATTTGGCTGCGACTCAACGGTCATCATCAACTTGACAGTACTCGATCCTATTGTAGCTGCATATACTCAAACGGCTAATGCAAGCGCGGAGAATATAGCTGATGGTACGGTGCGAATTGACGTGATTGGTGGCAGCGGAAGCTATACTATTAATTGGTCGGATGGTGGAAATGGTACGCAGCGGTCTGATTTGATTGGTGGCATAACGTATACGGTTGAAATTGTTGACGAGCAAGGTTGTAGTACCGAATTGAGTGTTCCTGTTGAGTTCAACAATTTACTGACAGCACAAGTCAGTAGCGATACTCTAAATTGTTTCGGCGATCAAAACGGACGATTGGTCATACGTGTGCAACAGGGCGAACCGCCGTACGATTACACGTGGCAAAGTCTAACTGATACGGAACTCAATGGCAATGGAACCATCCGACGTGAGGCTGATATTGCTGGACTTACGAGTTTGCCAGCAGGGGAATACGAAATCCGTATCAATGATGGAATGAGTCCTGAGGTGGTGTTGATTGGTATTGTCGTTCAGCCAGAAGAGTTGATAGCAGCAGTGACGGAACAGCAAGCAATTACCTGTTTTGAAGCTTGTGATGGGCAACTAGAAGTGTCCGTAAGTGGCGGAACTGCGCCTTACAATTTAGGTATTCCGAATCAAATAGCTGGCAGCAACACCGCTTTTGTTGATAATCTCTGCGCTGGTACTTTTACGACTTTAGTGACAGATAGTAAAGGCTGCAATGTTAGTCTACAAGCTACTTTGGAAGAACCAGAACTCCTAACCATTTCTGCTGTAACTATTAAGGATGTGAATTGCTTTGGGGGAACAGATGGAAACATTACGATTGAAAGTAATAGAAATGATGTAGCATTTAGCTGGAATAATGGAGAACTAGGAGCGACCTTAACCGATCTAGCAGCAGCGACCTATGAAGTGAACGCCATAGACGAAAACGGCTGTACAGCAACGAGCAGCTTTACCATCGAACAACCAGAAGCTCCACTGGAAGCGACTATCGAAATTGTGCAAGAAATCACTTGCGTAGGTGCAACCGATGGTCAGTTGCGCGTAATGGCACAAAATGAAAATGGTAGGGTTGATTATATGTGGAACGATGGAAAAACGAGTCCCACGCTAGATAATCTATCATCAGGAGAATACAATGTAGAAGTCGAAGATGAAAATGGTTGCGTGGCGTTTGCTGGCGTTCAATTAAACGAGCCTGAACCAATATCGTTAATTTTTAGCACGAAAGACATTGGTTGTTTGGACGTGGACAACGCTGGCGCAGTCATGATCGAAAGCATAGACGGTGGGCGTGCGCCCTATCAGCTTTCTACAGATGGCATTTTGTTTCAGACACGCGACCGCATCTCTAATCTGTTTGAAGGAACTTACGACATTATTGTCCGCGATGCCAATGGTTGTGAATTGACAGAAGTGGCAACGATTGCAGGACCGTCAGAAGTCACCGTTAGTTTAGGAGACGATCTTGTCGTACGTTTGGGGCAACGTGTACTTTTGACCGCATTTACAAGTGCTGCGGAACCTATTTTTGCTTGGCAAAGTGAGGATTCGTTGAGTTGTCAGGATTGCATCGAACAGCAATTTATGCCTGTCCAAAATGCCGTGTATACCGTCACCGTCACGGACGCTGCTACCCAATGTAGTGCCACCGACCGCATAGAAATTTTAGTGGACGACACTCGCGAGTTGTTCGTTCCCAACGCCTTTAGTCCTAATGGCGACAACGTCAATGATCGCTTCACCCTATACGGCGGTAACATGGTCACTGCCATCAATAGTCTACGTATTTTCAATCGACGTGGGCAGCTCGTGTTTGAAAGCTTCGATCTCAATCCGAATGACGAAAGTCAAGGGTGGGACGGTATCTTGGGCAATCAGTTTCTACCTTCGGATACCTATTTGTATTTCGCTGAAGTGACGTTTATTGATGGGCGAGTGGTGGAATATAGTGGCGATGTTTCGTTGGTTCGGTAAGCTGATTCTCCTGCACTTTCCTAGAATTGGCTAACGATATGTTATGCTGATGGGATAGGCGATGTATACGACTTCGTAGAGATTGTATATCGGTAG
>CAYLPW010000233.1:0-7613 GCA_964385665.1 uncultured Saprospiraceae bacterium | reverse complement strand
TGCTGTTGTTGCCTAGTTTTTAGAGTAGTTAGACGATAGACTTATTCATTGATAACAAAATGACTGTAAGTAAGTCTATTTTCCGTTTTTTTTGTTAGCTAGTTAATAGTGGTACTGAATGAAGAAGAGATCGCTTTACATCAAAGCAATCTCTTCTAATAATGAATTATATTCAATCAACCTACCACTCCTCCTCAAACCCAGGCTTATTAAAAATCTCCGACCAATCGCGATGCCCTTCTTTGAACGAACCCAAACACCACGTAAAGGTAAAATCAACGCTTGGCGGAGCTAAGGTATCGTGATAAGTTGGCGTAACATTGATCGCCACTTCGTCAAAAACGTGGACGTAGGTATTGACCTTTTCTTCTGGCAACGCACAATTTTGTAAAACATAAGGTACATCGCCTTCCACGTCCGATTCGCTACGGAAATGATAGATTTCTTCTTTGGCATTTTCGCCCAATCCGTGCGGTCCATCTGGTCCATGAAAGTGTGGTGGATAACTCCCGATTCCGCCTTGATGTGCCATATACGTATCACCAAACAGCAGTCGACACGCTTGTACATTTTGGTCGACCAATTTGAAGACGGTACGCTTACTCATCGGTCTTCTATTGCCCAGATCAGCAGCCAAAGGTGTGCCTTCAATGTCGGTATGCTGCACCAACTGAACAGGATGTTTGGTGTTGCAATCTATCGCTTTAAACTCACTCACATCTGCTAGATCGTCCGTCGAAATAGTAATTTCGCTATTGATGCCCACATACAACACATCCCCTTTTCCAAGTGTGTAGTGTTCGCCGTCGACTTCCAGCATCGCACTCCCTCGATTCACATAGTAGACCGCTTCTTCGTTGTTTAAACTTCTACTAACGGACTGATAATCCCCTTCCTGCTTATTCAAATGAATGCGTGCCATACGTAGAAAACGAAAGGTAGAATTATCGCCAGTAATGATCTCTTGTACGCTATTTGGCGTTGGTCGAGCATCAAACGCTTCTACTTTCCTAATCTCATCTTTGACTGGTACGACGACGGATAGGTCGTGTCTTCGTTCTTCTGGCGACAATTCATTCGTCGTGACGATATCGCCTATTAATTTAGGTGTAACCATTATTTGTTTTTGAGCTATTAGCTTTTAGCCTCTAGCAGTTAGCTTTCCTCACGGAAGCATCAGTTTTTCTATATTACAGTAATAAAATATTAATCGTTCAAACTCATCGTGCATTCTAAAATGCTAAGGCACGAAAAAGCTAACAGCTACCTCGCCATCCATCCGCCATCCACATTGATGATCGTGCCATTCACATAATGACTAGCATCCGAAGCCAAGAAAACGGCTGCGCCGACTAAGTGTTCTGGTTCTCCCCAATGGGCAGCTGGAATGCGCGACAAGATATTTTCGTAGCGGGCTTTGTTGGCTTGCAGAGCTGCCGTATTGTCCGTTTTGATGTAACCTGGTGCAATCGCGTTGATCTGAACATTGTGTTGCGCCCATTCATTGGCGAGTGCTTTAGTCACACCTGCTACGCCATGCTTGCTCGCCGTGTATGCTGGAACAGTAATCCCACCAGTATAAGATAACATGGAAGCGATATTGATAATCTTACCACTGCCTTTTTCGATCATTTTTGTCCCAAACTGCTGCGACAAGTAGAATAGGGCAGATAGGTTGACTTGAATGACCTTATCCCACGCATCCATTGGAAATTCAGTGGCTGGATAGCGTTCAATCGTGCCGCCGTTATTGAGCAGAATGTCTATATCACCAACTTGTTCGACCAAATTAGCTAATGCTGTTCGGTCGCTTAAATCGGCAGCCACGGCATTCGCTTTGCCTCCTATTTTTTCAATTTCAGCCAGCGTCTCCTCACAGCCACCTTCGCGACTAGAACTGGCGATGACAGTCGCACCAGCTTGCGCTAATCCAATAGCTAGTGCGCGTCCAATACCTCTAGAAGCACCTGTGACTAAGGCTGTTTTCCCATCTAATTGGAAAGAATGATTCATGTAGATAATTCGTTGAAGGCGAAGGGTTTACTTTGAGGTAAATCCTTCACTTGTTTTATTCTGATTTCAATAACTGCTCGAAGTCAGCTGCATTTTTGATGCCAGTTACGTCACGTGCCCACGCTGCTCCGAATTGATAGGTGAACGTATCGCCATCGGGGGCGACAGTGAGTAGATGGGTCTCGTCGTTTGGCGTATATGCATAAGACGAATGCTTATTGACTAACACTGTCATGCCCATCATTTCTTCATGAAACGATTGTTTGCCCCAGGTGTAGAGGTATGCCATTTCCTCTGATTCCGCTAAGGTATAGTCGTCCAAATGTTTGACAATGCCTGTCGCCCAACGTGCGCCTTCTGGTAGATTGCCTTCTACAACTGTCAGTATCATTGTCGTCAAGGGCGAACCTGCTGACAAACACCATTCTTCTTGTAAGTCAATGGATTGATTGCCTATTTTCAGTCCTTCAAAAAGGGTAGTGATACAAGCTGTTTCGTTATTGTCTTTCGTGATTGTTACTGTCTGTTGCTCATAGTCCGAAAACGTAATGACTTCACCATCTAAGTAAATAGCTGGACTGCCCATACCTAATGAATTACCCACTTTTAAAATGTCAGAACCCCAATCCATAATCTCGTGGTAATCCCAACCGACCGTATCCATCACTAAATCATTTGTTCGTTTGCCGTAAATATCAAAACGGTGGCGGCTGTCCATGTAAAAGCGGTAGGCAATAAGTTCATTCTCTAAAATAGGGCCTTCAAACATGACCCATTTGTTCTGTGGGCCTAGATCAGTAGGAACAGCTACTTCTTTGCGGAGTGTGTAATCTGCATCGACCTCTTTTTCATCTGCTTTGGCGAAGGGTTTGTCCTGGATGAGTAGGAGTGCTTGTACTTTGTCTTCGTTATTAGTTAGCACTTGTTCAGGTTGTTGTTCTTGGACTTCATCTGAAGAAGTGTCGGGTTGGTTACAACTAGCGATTATAACTGTTAGTAGAAGGAAGATGATTAAGCGCATCATATAAGGTATTTTTACTAAACGGTAGACGTAGTTAGATCTAATGAACCACTAACAGGGAATGGTTTAACAAGTCTCCAATTGGTGGATTGATAAGTGGAATATGTAAATATAATCTTCAACACAACAGAGAGGCTTACCAATCGCTCGTTCCTCCCGCTTAGAGCTTGTTGGGGAATTTTGCGAACTGATTTTCAATGATTTATGGTTCTGCCTAAGGATTCAAAATTGAGCTTAGCGAGCTAAGTGAGATTTTTAAGCCAACGGCAGGTTCAAAAAGCATTGGAAATAAGGAAGCATAAGTATAATATTACCCTAAATTTTGTCGATGAAAGAATTTATAAAATTAAATTCCCCAACATGCTCTTAGCAATCCTTTGATTTTCCTTTTTAACTCAAACTCGCTAACCGTCGCCTCAACGCCTCCACATAATAATAGTCTGCATACACCAATGGCGTATTAATTTCCGAATTGCCAGGTTTACTACCTACCGACTGACTTAAGAAAAAAGGTGCAAATTGCGTTTGATAGCTGTCTTGACTTAAACTCATCAAAATGGTATCTACCCATTCTAAGTATTGTTTTTTCTTTTTAGGTGCATATTCAGCTAGTTCCAACAGGGCAGAAGCAGCAACAGTAGCTGCAGAAACATCTCGGGGTTCATTCGGAATGTTAGGCGCATCAAAATCCCAGTAGGGGATAAGATCTTTAGGCATTCGCTCATGTGTGAAAATGTAATCGGCGATAGCTTCTGCTTGTTTTAAGAAACGTTCATCTTTGGTTTTTCCGTAGCACATGGCATAGCCGTACAAGCCCCAAGCCTGTCCGCGCGACCATGCTGAATCATCGCTTTCCCCTTGATGGGTATTGCGTTTGCGGACAGCTCCCGTTTCTGGATCATAGTCAATGACATGGTAAGAACTCACATCATCACGAAAATGATTGTCGAGTGTTGTCAAGGCATGCTGATAGGCGATTTTGTAATAGGTAGAATCGCCCGTTAATTCGGTGGCTTCAAAAAGCATTTCCAGGTTCATCATGTTGTCGATGATGACTGGGAACTTCCAATTTTCTTGATTAAAATCCCAAGAACGGATCGCGCCTACAGTTGGATTGTATCGCTTGATTAAGGTGTTAGAAGCGGTGATGACGACGTCTTTGTAATACTCCTTATCGGTCAACTCATATGCCAATCCATGACTACAGTTCAGTTTGAAACCTAGATCATGCGTATGTGTGTCCCACTTTTCTTTTTCTACGTATTTCGTCCAATCGGTAGCGGCTTCCTTGAGTTCTTTATCCTTCGAAAAAGCATATAAATGCCACAGCGTACCAGGATAAAAACCACTCGTCCAACTTCGAGAAGGCGTGGCAAATACACTTTTATCCGTTTCTACAGAACGTGGAAAACGAGTCGAATCGACAGGATAAGATTGAAGATGTTTTTTTGCTTTTTGAGTCAATTCGCTTAGGCGATTTTCTAAAAAGGATTGATCGACTTGTTTCGGTTGTACGACGTCGCGCATCAGTTGTTGACAGCCATAGAAGAAAAGGGCGCAGCAACAAATTAAGGTGATTTTTCTCATAATGAATGATGGGAAGAAATAAGAACAAAGGACAAAGAAACAAAAAGGAGAGTAGTCAAGCTAGTCAACTACTCTCAAATAAAGTTTACTTAATTATTTTACAATCATCTTTAATGATTTAGCGGATTGAGCAGATTGTAGGACAGCAATGTACATCCCGCTCGGTAAGTCAGCAGCAAGCGTCAAATTGTGATCGCCCACCTGTTGTACTTCATCTAGTAATGTGCTGACCAATTGACCATCCAATGAATAGATGTTCAACTGTACTCGACTAGCACTTTCTAATGTATAAGAAAAAATGCCTGCACCTGTCAATGGATTGGGACTCAGCTGAAAGTCAGCAGCGTCCGTAACCACTTTTTTCGCACTCGCCACAATCGCTGCACAAGTTGCGGTTGCTCCAACTGCTCCACCAAAAGTAGCCGCTGTTGCTGATTGCGCGTCTGCGCTGTAACAAGGATCAAACATAGAGAAGTCGAATAAATTGCCGGAGTCAAAGCCTGTTCCTTCTAGCAATTCATCCTCAACAATGAAGTCAAACATATCTTCTGCCATTGGATTGTTGTATAGGTCAATGACATACTGTGTAATGTTCTGAGGTACATTCGCTAACATGACTTCTTCAGAATAGTACGCATCAGCTACGCCTTCTTCCCCTAATTCTTCAACAATCAGATCGGACAAGAAACCTGGCATAGAAACAGAATCGATCGCATCCCAAGCGTCGATGACATCTTGTGTCCAAAAGATATTATTCGCCTCAATCGTCAAGTCTGTGTTTTCATACAAAGTATCAATCGTGATGACTTTGTGCGCGTTGTTGTCAGGCTGCGTCTGCTCATCCGTGTAGAATGGGCTAGTACCCAACATGATAGGATTGATGAACAAGTTGTTCGTGATGATTGCTGTCTCTACACGTCCCAACTGAATATGTCCATGACGACCTGCGGTGTTGAAACTCGTACAGTTATCAATTTCGATGTAGTTGTGTGGAGCAGTTCCTCCTTGACTTCTGAAAAAACGATCTTGAATGTTGTGGACGATTACATCTTTCATGATGAGCGTATCTAGCGCAAAATTTCGAGCATCAATGCCCCGTCCATTTCCTTGCAAAATACGACGGTTGCCACCATTGCGAAGAATGGTATTTGATACATACATTTTTACACCGTCCGCTCTCAACTGTAAGAAGCCACCACGGTCTTTTTCGATGATACAATCTTCGACAATCACTCGAGAGTCAACGCCTTGAATTCGGATTTTTCCCCAGTCGTGTTGTTCCAGAGCTCCTCTTTCGCCAGCAATAATCCAAACATTGCGTAGCGTCAAATCACCGCCTGAGCGCAAGATGTCAGGGAATGTTCCAGCATCATTTGGGATACGTGAAATAATTGCCTTGCTGTCCGTATTCTCTAGATCAGTTGCTTGTATTTGCAACGCCCAATCTGGAGTGTTAGTCAGTCGACCAGAAGTTGCGTACACTGCTCCATTCTCTAATTCATAAATCGTATTGTTGTCTACCCGTTCTCCAGTAGCTAATGTGTCTCCCATAATAATTGGGAAAATGTCCGTGACGATTAACGGGTCTGAACTGGCTTCGATAGCAACTACTCGTTGTCCAAAAAGTGAATGGGCGCTTAGTAAAAAAAGTCCTATCAGCAAATAGTAAAGTCTACACATAATGGTGCGTTTTGAATGATGAAATAATAAGCTTTACGCTTGATTGAAAGACATTAGATTTTAGACGTTAGACAATAGACTATTCAACTGATAGTCAAATGGTTGCAATTAGTCGTAGCATCAAAAAAATATACTAACACATAGTCTACGTTCAATAATAACTGACCTCACAATCGGAACTGAAAACCCATAGTACCTGTCATACCGTAAGTTTCTATGGTGTTCAAAAATTGTTCGGTGCGCGTAAAGCTGATGTCTTGTTGGTTGCTAATATTGTTGAGGTTAAGAAAGACGCTCCAGTTATCGGTGAACTTATATTTGGCGGACGCATCCCATCGCCAGAAGTCTAGGATGAAGGTGTCAAAATCCTTGTTACTGGAATAGCGATTGACGCGTGTACCTTGATAAATACAGGAAACACGAGCAGAGAAACCACCCAAATCGTAGCCTAGCGAACCATTGAAAATATGGGGAGGCTGACTCGGCATTTGAACCGTTCGGCTGGTATTATTGACTAAGGTCTCAAAAACAGGTGGTACTGGAATAATCAAGCGTCGCTCAATTGTGAAAAAGAAAACTTCCGTTTCGGAATACAAGCGCGAGTAATTCGCATTTAACACTAAACCATCAAATGGTGCTGGTAGAAAGCTCAGATTCGTTTGGAAATCGACTTCAAAACCATAGACGGTAGAGAGATCGGAATTAGTAAAAGAATTGTATTGAAAGCCTGAATTATTAGGGAAACCGAATTGATCGGCAGTTTCTTGATCGGCGAGTAGCGTTCCGAACGGATAAAATAGGTTTTCAATGTTTTTGTAGAAAAACCCAGCACTCAATAGTCCCAAACCACCTTTGTACGCTGACACTTGAACATCGTAGTTTTCCGATCTAGCGTAGTTCAAATTGGGATTTCCAGCATTGATGACGGTGCTGTTGTTGTCAATCTGAATGCGTGGCGTGATGTACAAAAAGTCAGGACGCGCTAAAGTCGTCGCATACGATACCCGAACGTCTAGCCATTCTGTCGGCTCATATTTGATGTGCAAATGCGGTAGCCACTCTGCGTACTGCTGTGTCGTCGTCGTATCTTCAAAAAAGCCTTGTACGCCGTATCGTCCGTTGATGGTGGAAATACCAGCATCGTATACATTATCCGAATACTCTAAACGTACGCCTGGAATGACTGATAACTTGTTACTGATGTTAAACTTAAACATCGCGTAGCCGGCAGAGACCGTTTCTTCGACTTCGTAATTGTCATTCAAGGCTGCCCGATCATTGTTCAGAATGTCTTCTTGACTATCGTACCAGG
>CAYLPW010000232.1:0-7663 GCA_964385665.1 uncultured Saprospiraceae bacterium | reverse complement strand
TCGGATTGATGTAGGAGAGAAGAACTGTTAGCTATCAATGTTTTTGAGGCTAATGATTGTGTCCTGAGGGCTATATATTTTTCCATCCATTCGAGATTATGTATCATTCCTACAGGATGAGTTCAACGCTTGCCTTATAGCTAAGGATATTTTATCCTGATGGGATAGGCGGCATACACGCTACCTACAAGAGTGGAGTATAAAACATATCGAAATACATTTAAAGGTCTAGTATTATTTCATCATCAACAGCAATCAGTGTTCATCTCTCCTGTTGAGGAAAATGTGTCTATAAAACAGTTGATTTTGCTATTGAAAAATAAGATGGATTAGCTTGAGATTCGCGGGATAGATTACATCATAACGTGCATGTCGATTGATAATCTCACAGATACATGTCCCTCAAACTAAAAAGGGAGTACAAGCCTCTGCTCGCACTCCCTATATTCTTTATCAAATCAAAAATACAAATCGTATCTACTCCTCGAACTCTGCCTGCAACACACCGATCACATTCTCAATCGTTTCTTCTTCTAGATCCGTACGACGCAACAACTCTTGACGACTCAATTCCAATACGCTTTTTGCTGTATCACAACCAATACCTTTCAAAGAGTCAATGATCCACTTTTCGATTTCGTCGCTGAATTCTTCTAAATCGACATCGTCTATTTCGTATTCATCTTTTCTAAAGACATCCAACTCGTAGCCTGTCAAGCGACTCGCCAGTTTAATGTTACTTCCACCTTTCCCGATGGCTAAAGAGACTTCATTCGGATCGAGATAGACTGCAGCACGTTTAGCCTCAAGGTCTAGTTCAATAGCTGCTAAGTTTACTTTCGCTGGGGTCAATGAGCGCTGAATGAATAAGCTATCATTATTCGTGAAGTTGATGATGTCAATGTTTTCGTTGCGCAATTCGCGGACGATGCCATGAATACGCGCTCCTCGCATACCGACACAGGCACCGACAGGATCAATACGATCGTCGTACGACTCCACGGCTACTTTAGCGCGCTCGCCAGGTAGTCGCTCGATGCGTTGAATCGTGATTAAGCCATCTTCAATTTCTGGTACTTCTTGTTCCAATAGTTTGGCTAAGAAGTTGTTATCCGTGCGCGACATGATGATGACGGGATTATTGTTCCGCATTTCAACTGTCTTAATGACTCCACGAACGATATCGCCTTTACGGAAGAAATCACCTCGAATGGTTTGGTTGCGTGGCATCACGACTTCATTATTTGTTGAATCATCCAACACTAGAATATCGCGCTTCATCACCTGATTGACTTCTCCAGTGATAACATCGCCGATGCGCTCTTTGTAGTTACGATAAATCTCATCTTTTTCGAGTTCCATGATTCTGGAAATCAAGGTCTGACGAGCTGCCATAATAGAACGACGCCCAAAGTCAATCAACGACAACTGCTGATAGCATTCTTCGCCAATCTCGTAATCATCATCAATCATCAACGCCTCTGAAATGGATACTTGACTCTTATCGTCTGTCACCTCGCCGTCTGATACGATTTCACGTACGCGCCACAGTTCTAAGTCTCCTTTAGTGGTATTGACGATGACATCAAAGTTTTCATCCGACCCATACTTTTTCTTGATGAGCGTTCGGAACACATCCTCTAGCACCCGAACCATGGTCGGGCGATCTATATTTTTTACCGACTTAAAATCGGAGAAGGTATCTACTAAATTTATCATAACTAAATATTGTTATATCAAGCTCTCACAAGCTGTATAATTTTGTTTTAACAGACCACTATAAGTACTTAGACATGCTTATTCCAAACTTAAACCTGACAGGTTTTACAAGTCAAAGTCAGTGGAGATATTTGAGCATCAAAGGTTAAGATCAGAATAAATCTGTCAGGTTTTTAACTATTTAATTCTGTCCTGGTACTTAATGGGTATGAAAATTTAAACATTATAATCTACTAAGAGATGTAGTGTAACTCGACTAGGCATATCTAAAAGCAGATTCGGTTCGCGTATAATGTGTTGATGTCTAAAAGATTGACGAACTGTCTCACATCTAACATCTCACAATCTCACATCTATTCTACTTAAAGCTAATCTTCACCTTCGTCTGCTCAATTTGATCAAACGGAATCCGAATCGTCGCTAGTTCATTAATCTTCTTCTTTCCTTCTTTTCGTTTTACGCGCTTTTCGATGACAATTTCATCGCCCTCTACTGCCATAAGTTTGCCTTCCTCTTTGCCTTCTTTCAGATTCAGTTCGATTTTTCGACCAATGTTTTTCACATATTGCCGCTTCAATTTTAGTGGTCTGCTGACGCCTGGCGAAGACACTTCTATGGTATACTTTTCGCCCAGCCATAGTTCTTCATCCAATACTGCCTCTACATGTCGACTCACTCGCTGACATTTCTGCAAGGTCAACGCTTCGTCGCTGTCAATGTAGATCTCTACACGGTTGTTGCCCTTTATGTCAATATCGACTAAAAAGCAGTCGTCCCACTCTTCCTCTTTAAATTTAGCTTCTACAAGTTTGGCTATTTTATCTTCTATCATAATATCCTCTAGATCACTTACCCACATAAAAAAGAGGGAACAAACGTGTTCCCTCTCCGAGTAATTATTTATTTTAATAACTGATTGCAAATATAGTTAGTTTAACTGAGAATAACAAATAAGTCTATTTTCAACACATATGTTACAGCGAACAACCACCACCAAAGTCGTTCGCGTTGAACTCTGTTGTCACAGCACCACGAAGATTCTCATACGTCGCTGAAATGGTAACCTCGTGTTGTCCGCTTCGTTTTGGACTACAGTACTCAAATAAATAATAACTGTTTGCATCACGACTCACGATACCTGCTATTTGCTCAAAGGTTTCGATCAACTGATTCGTATTTTCTGCAAAAGCGAAACCATTATTTCCTATGCTACGCAATACATTCTCATCAATTTCGCTTCCTAAACCGATAGAGTAGAAAGAAATCCTTGAATTGGCATTAGCTACAGCTTCCAGTGCGCGTTCTTCCGTATATCGAGCTGCCTGATCCGTTCCGTCGGTAAAGACAACAATAGAAGCAGCAGAGATAATATCATCGTTTCGATACTCTGAAAAGACACTATTGATACGACTTACACCTTTAATGACGGCACCGTATAAGTCTGTAGAATTATCTGTGCTAATATCAGGAGTGACACTATCAATAGCAGCTAACAACGAGCTTGCGTCACTAGAGAAGTCGTGTAGCTGATGCAATCTGTCTTCTCCATCGAACCAATTGATGCTAATGTTGATAGACCCGTCACTGCCTTCTGGCAAAACAGAAGTTACAAACAACTTCGCTGCCTCTTTTAAGCGAGGCAAGTTGTTATTAGTGACACTTGCACTCAAATCCAAGATTAATAAGGTATTGTAAGCAAACTGCTGTTGGCGTGGCGAAATTTGACGTGCTGCCTCATCCGCAGAAATGAGTTTATCATTTTCGGAAATGGTAAAGTTCTCGTCTGTTAGTCCAGCCACTGGATCACCATTTGAAGTTTCTACTTTAAAAAAGACAGATACCTTAGCTGGTGCTGAAACAAATTCGTTCTGAATAATCAGGTCAAGACCATCCGTGAAAACAGGTCCACTGATGTCTTTATCTTTGTCGCAGGCTGTCGCGCCAAACAGAAAAAGAACAGATAATGCAAACGATAAGATGCGGGTGTTCATGATAAATGGTTTATATTTTGAATAAGTACATCATCGTCTACCTCTTGAAAAGATACTCGGCGATGCCATTGATTATGCTGATTTTACTTTGAATAACTAACGCCTTAGACGTATTGAAATTGCAAATCGTTTCATGGGTATCCTCCCAAATTCTTGTTAAAGTTTTGAAGGAGATATGATGAGTGCAGTAACAAGCGTTAAAAAAAGTATAAATAGACGGGTTAGCGTAGAAATACCTAGCAACCTTCAACGATTTGATGCGTTTATATATGTACCTAATCGCCTATTTGAAACAATCAATAGGACTTACCTACGTAAAGACAGCCTAAACGCTTACCTAGCAAAAAGATATTTGAATCATAGAAGCTCCATACGCTTCATATGTGAATCATTTGTTATTTATTAATTATTTATCTAATTTTGACAGACCGAAACATATATATCATTGATATATGTACTTCTCGTCATATACAGGTTTTTGACAATCAGCAAGAAGTGGTTGCTGTTGTCACGCATAACCAACCTTTTTGGAATTGAAACATACTTTATATTAATTCTTTGAGCATGAGTAGTCGGCGCGTCTGTGCTGTGCTGCTTGTCAAAATTCAAATTCATGAGAAAACAAAAAAATGAAGCCGTTACGTTGACGCAAGGTCAAGGTAAACAAGACGTTCAGCTAGATTACGCTGAATTGAGAAAAGCCGTTTTAGTATTGCGTGCTGTCAATCACAAACTGCGTCAGCGAGTGATTGCGTTACTAGAAGAAAACGGACCGATGACAGTCACTGACATCTACGTCAAATTGCGTTTGGAGCAATCTGTGGCGTCGCAGCATTTAGCGATTTTGCGTCGTGCAGGTGTAGTTGTGACGAATCGTCAAGGCAAGTTTATTCACTATTCGATTGATCAAGAGCGGTTAGCTCAGATTTCGGGTCTAGTGGAAGATTTAGCGATTTAGTGTACTGATGTTTTTGAGCTATACTTCGCCCGAGCTATCACGAGCTAACTTGAAGTAGTCCATGAGCAAAAAAAATATCAAAAGTTAACACAAACAACAAAGCCAAGTAGTGTTCGTCACTGCTTGGCTTTTTTATTCTATTTTCACACATTTTCGACTTCCTAACCTACGGTTGATACGGTCATATACAGACAAAATGTATACTCCAACAGGTAAGTTGGATACATCTATCGTCGTCGATGTTCCTTCGTAGCGGACAGAGCCATTAAGATCATGTATGCGGACTTTGTCAAATGGAAGATTTGTTTGAATCGTCAGGGTGTTTTGAACAGGATTCTCGAACTGTATAGAGAAGTTATCTACTTGCTGTTCGGCTATATTATCAATGATCGAAGACGTACAAAAGGCTAAGTTATTTCCACTTTGATCCGTAAATGTCAGTAGTTCGTTCCAAACAAAATCTACTACAGCTTCATAGTTATCTCTAACCGTCTCATGTATAATTGGGTCAATTACTAAGTTCATTGGCGCACGTTCTTCGTACATCGCGCTGTAGGTAATAAGTGCTGCCAAAAAGTAGATCGTCGGTCGACCGTGTGGCGCGTCGTCTTCGTAGAGTTCTGTGATTGGAATTTGGTTGAAAGGTGCAGTTTGTAACAAGCGACTAATAGTCGTTCCCACAGGAATCATGCGCACACATTCATTTGGAAACTGAGTAGCTACCTCTTCATAATAATCCAAAAACCAATCGCTAAATTCACCTTGCACATAAGCATTATACGCTACCCATTCTTGATTCGTTGGCGGAAAACCATTACTGAGATAAGGTGCCATATCCGCCCAATTCTCGTAAATGTAAAAGGACAGATTGTCCTCCTGATTGGCGCACCACTCAAATACCGTTTGCGTTGCTTCGACGGGCGAGAAGGATTCTCCAGGAAAGTTTTCGTTAGGAGCTTGCCATTGCAGAAAATTGGCAGGTGTCAACAGAATATGCGTAAAGTCCGCAGCCGAAAAGGGTATTAAATCGGCATCCCACACCCCATCTACGATGTCGAATCCCCACTGTGGAATAGGCGGCACGTTGCGATGTTGTGGTAAAAATCCAAACTGCCCATCTACGGCGTAGGTATGACCGCCAGCATCCGTCAGCAATTGAAACCAATGCGGCACGGACGTTTCTTGACTCGGTGTAGGTGGACTGACTTCAAAAGTGTGATTGATTAAACTATTGCCGAAGACAAACATTCGGATGTCTTGCTGGGCTTGTCCAAAGATTGGAAAGAAGAGAAGAAGAAAAAGTGTTTTGCGCATAATTTAACGTGTCCATATGGATGCAGCTAAAAAATCCAATCAAAGCTCTTGTTAGAAATAGTAGCCATAACAACAGCGTACGATTTTAATCGTACTCACCCATTAGTCGCGGCGTGACAAATATACCTTTTTAATAGCTGAATAAGGCGCAATCAGTTTACCCGTTGCTGAACCATTTTTCGTTTTTTTGCCCGTTTGATTCAAAATGGCAAAGGCTTCTTTCGTCGTCAGTTCTGGATTCAAGCTTTTCATCAAACCGACTAGCCCAGCTACATAAGGTGTCGCCATCGACGTGCCGCTGAACGTTTGGTATTTGCTATCTGGCACACAAGAATAAATGTCTTTTCCTGGTGCTGCAACACCCATTTCTAGTTCATGTACCGTATTCGAAAAGCCAGCTTTCTCTAGGTTCTGTTGTAAGGCACTCACGGCGATAACACCATCTGCATTAGCAGGGGAGTAGTTTTTAGCATTCGCATTGGAGTTTCCAGCAGCGACGACGACAATCACGCCTTTCTCTTCGCAATACTTCACCGCTTCGCTATATGCTTTTTGTCGACTATCCGAAGACGTAGCGCCCAACGACATCGAAATCACATCTGCGCCACTATCGGCTGCTTCGATCATCCCTTGAATAATCGTCTGCTGCGTGCCCATTCCAAAATTGTTCAAGACTTTAATACTGGTAATCTCAATAAAATCGCCTGTTGGCGCGAAGGAAGCGACACCCAATCCATTGTTAGAAACGGCTGCGGCGATACCAGCGCAATGCGTGCCATGACCGCGCACATCTTGATCGTATTTTCTATTGGTCGATACATAATTGTCTTTCAAATCCTCGTGTTGTGCATCGACACCAGTATCTAAAATGGCGATTTTTGCTTTGCGTGTTGGTTGTACTTTTTCTGATTTCAAGTAGTTATACAACAAGTCCACTTGCATCCCTTCAAATCCCCAAAGATGACTCAAACCAGGGTCGTTGATGCCGAATTTTTGGTTGATGTTGGGAAGTTGTTTGGAGGGGAGAGGAGAGACTTGGACTTCGTCGTTGAGTTCAATAACACCATATTCTGAAAAATCTTCTTTCAACTTTTTTATAGATTGATAACTATCTTCTGCCACGTATAGCATATACCAATCTGATAAGAGCGTAGGATGGTTGACTTGAAAAGCAGGCTCAACCTTGAAGTAGTATTTTTTACTTAAATGACTAATCTTTTCGACGTCATCTAATTCAATTAAGAAATTAGTGGAAGGTACTTCACATCTATACTCATAATCCGAATAATTTATATCTGATTTGTAATCAGATCGTTCTATTTGAAGAAATACAATTGACCCAAGTCCCACTAGAAAGAAAAACCAAAACAACACCCGAAACCGACGCACCAACGCATAAAAACCCCCAGCTGCGCCCATCAACATCAAATCTTGCGAGAGCGTCGTCCATTTTTCTACACCAGTTGCTTCCTGCGTCAGTGCAGTCATCAAGAACGAAGAAACTGCCAGCAAAAACAGATTACGGAAGGCATACGCTTTGCGTGCATCTTTTGCAAAATAGAGCCAAAGAGCTAGAAAGGCAGTTGCTGCTGTAAAGGAAATTGCATACCACATGAGCTTGGGAAGGTTGGTTGTAATAGAAACGTTGTGAGTGGGTGTTTTGGTTTATGAGGTGTGGTTG
>CAYLPW010000231.1:0-7830 GCA_964385665.1 uncultured Saprospiraceae bacterium | reverse complement strand
GACAACTGCATGCCTGGACATGTTGGTATTGAATTTGTTGAAATTGGTGATGATTTTTTAGTTGCCAAAATGCCAGTTGTCCAGCACAATCATCAGCCAATGGGCTTGTTACATGGTGGTGCGTCGGTGGTATTAGCGGAAACGTTGGGAAGTGTTGCCGCTTTGCTGTGTATAGAAGATGGCAACAAAAGTGCTGTCGGCGTAGAAATCAACGCGAACCATTTGCGATCAGCTCGGAAAGGGTGGGTGTACGGAACAGTAAAGCCAATACGTGTAGGGAATAGTATTCAGGTGTGGACTATTGAAATTCGAGACGAACAAGAGCGATTGACCTGTGTGAGTCGATTGACGACCATGACGGTGGGGATTTAATGAATAGCTACTAGATGGTAGATGGTAAACGATAGACCACTCATAATAAAAGGGTACGATTTCAGTCGTACTTATTTTATCAATTTAAACAGTATCTCTATCTTCTGGAATTAAATCTGCCCATCCTGTATGTTCCTGTACATAAGTAGCGATGAAGGGGCAGTGCGGAATCAATTCATAGTTTTGCGCTCTGATATGTGTTAATGTTTGCTTGACCAACTCCGTTCCGATTCCCTGATTTTGTAAAGGCTTTGGTACTTTGGTGTGGACTAAATCTATCCGCCTTCGGTGCTCATCTTTTCGATAATCAATAAAGGCTATTTGGTCATCAATTTGAAATTCGTAGCGATTTTCTTCTTCGTTATTGATCAGTTCGTATCGTGCCATGGTCGGATGGATTATTGTAAGACCAAAAAAAGAGCTGCATCTACTATACTCTCTTCTGATAATACAAGAGAAAGCGTAGTAAATACAACTCCTAAATTACTGAATATTTATTCCTCGAAGTACCAACTTCTTCCATTCTGGATGTCGCTTGATATAGCTAGCAACAAATGGACAGAGTGGAATCAAGATCAATTCTCGTTTTTCAATATCCTCTAACGCTGCCTTAATAATGGCAGAGCCAATACCTTGTCCTTCCAACTCTCGTGGAACTTCGGTATGCGCCAGAAAGATTTTTTCTCCACTTTTAATGTATTCAATGCGTGGAATAGCCCCGTCAATATGAAATTCATACTGCTTGGCTGCTTCGTTGTCGATGAGCTGATAGTCTGACATATCTCAGTTTATTGCTTAACGTTACCGTGACATAGGTACTTCCATCAACAGAATTTCAGCATCTGCTGAATGTGCCTGAATGTCAAAATCTGTTGTATGCACAACGCCCATTCCGTCGCGGTGTTCTAATCGTTCGCCATTCACTTCAAATTCACCGTTTAAGACAAAAAAGTAAACGCCATTTCCTTCTTTTTTCAACTGATAGGAAGTAGACACTCCTTCATCAAATTTGCCCATGTGAAACCAAGCATCTTGATGAATCCAAACGCCCTCATCTGCTGCATTTGGCGACAAGACCTGCTGTAAAGTATTCTGACGATCGGCTTCGCTCAAAGTGATCTGATCGTAGCGTGGTTCTACATTGCGCTGATTCGGGAATATCCAAATCTGTAGAAATTTGACTGGCTGGTCTTTGTTTCTATTGTATTCACTGTGGCGAATACCAGTACCAGCACTCATCACTTGAATGTCGCCTTTCCGAATCGTCGCGACATTTCCCATGCTGTCTTTATGCTCTAAATCGCCTTCTAACGGGATAGAGATAATTTCCATGTTGTCGTGTGGGTGCGTACCAAATCCCTGACCAGCTGCTACATAGTCATCGTTCAATACTCGAAGGACTCCAAAATTGACACGCTGTGGATCGTGATAGCTCGCAAAACTAAAGGTGTGTCGGCTATGCAACCATCCATGATTCGCGTCGCCGCGTGTATCTGACTTATGAATTACTGCATTTTCCATGATGTTTTTTTAAAGACGTTAGATAATAGATATTAGACGCTTACACAATGAATAGCAACGGTAAAACGTCATATCTAATTAATTAATAAAAGTACATTTGTATTAAATGTATATACATCTAATATAAAGAACACACAATATTTAATAAAGTTCGCTGTTCGTTTTCCCAGTTCCATTGTTGAGCAGCTAGGTGACAATTTTGTTGGAGTTGAGTGTAGTATAGTGGATCGTTTTGAAGCTTTTGAATAGCTAAAGTTATACTACTCGTTTGTAAATCGTCGATTAAAACAAAACATGATATCTCTTCATTCAAATGTCGATATTCAGGAAAATTCATTTGCAGCGACGGAAGGTCAGCTTGCACGTAGTCAAAGGCTTTATTGGCTAAAGAATAATAATAGCTCAATCCTTTATTTTCTAATAAATTGATGCCAATATCTGCCTGCAACGTGATCGCCTTCAATTGATCGGGAGGGACAAATCCTAAAAACTGAACTTTGTCAGTGACCTCATATTCTTGAACTAATCCGCGTAACTCATCTGACAAGTCACCTTCTCCCACTAGCCACAATTCTGCATCACTTATTTCTTTCATAGCGGCAATCATCGCCTCCAAACCACGCCCTTCATTCAGCATCCCCTGATACAAGATAATGTAAGGGGAAGTAGGAATTTTAGCAGGAACTTCTGACTGTCGAAAAGGCATATTCCGAACAACCGAAAATTCTTTTCGATAGCGTTCGCCCAATAGTTGAGCTAGTCCATTCCCAACGGTCAAACAAGCTGCCATTTGAGGAATCGTGCGGCCCGCAATAAACGCCCAAATCTTCTGCACTAATGGTCTTCGCACCACTTCAGGCGTTTCCGTGAAGTATTCGTGCGCATCGTAAATACAAGGCTTTCGACGCAATCGAGCAGCTAAAAATTGAGGAAGAATTGTATCCAAATCGACCGCATAGGCAATGTCATAGTTTTGGCGAAGTAAGTAGATAAATAATCGGATATTGAACTCTACATAAAAGAGCTTGCCTGTATTAGAAAAGCACTGCAAGCGATGTTGTTGAAATGGAAAATCGCGTAATGGTTGAGAATGCCCAAGTACGCGACCGACCAATGTCACTGCGTAACCATTATCTGCTAGACTACTACAAATACGCTGCATTCGTTGGTCATAGGTCAAATCATTGGTGACGGTACAAATGATGTGCTTCATGGCTGCCATCGTATCTGATCGTCATCTCTGCGTAGCTTTCCTTTTGCTAGTAAGATGTCGACGACTTCCAACATTTTTTCTCTACGTTTTGGTGTGAAACTATCGACTAGCTCATGAATGCTCAATGTATCCTCGCCCAAAATTTGTTGAATTTTAGTCTGATAGACTACTACTTCATCCTCTGTGACTTGTACATTATTCCGACCTAAACAAACATCACAAACTCCACAGCGTGGTGCATCCTTTTCATCAAAATAAGCTAACAATTGCTGACTACGACACTGTACATGCTCAGCGTAGTCGATAGCATATCGAATGCGTCTATGTTGCTGTTTTTGGCGAAACTGATAAGCAGCTTGGTCAATAGTCAAGTTATCTGCGTCGACACGTTCTAATAAAAATGTTAGTTGTGGTTGATCCTTTTGTGGCAGATAGTTGATGATGCCGTCGGTTTGCATTTTTTCCAATGCTTTTCGGAGTTGTAGTAGCTCAATGCGAAGTACTTTGGCGAGTTGACGCTCCTTTATTTTGACATAATTTCCAAATGCACCTTGCGTAGAGCGTAGGATAACTTTGAGAATTTTATCCAGCTGCGCATTCTTGATTTGATACGCATATAAGTCCTCTTTTGAGACTTTTATCATCAACTGTGATGGTACGAATATCCCTTCGCTCAAGGTCAGCCAGCCTTCTTGTTCTAGCACTCTCAAGCTATTGAAAGTTTGCATTAAATCCAGCTGATACGTTTTGGCAAACTGCACGATGTCCAAATCGTAGCTCTTATTTTCGCCGCCGCCCACCGCTAATTGATAATAACTTCCCAATGCCCGATACACTCGTCGAATCGTCTTCATAGGGGGAAACGACTGTTCCAGATTTTTTTCTAAGCGTACCTTATCCACTTCATTGTACAACAGCACAGCATACGACTTTTTTCCATCTCGACCACCACGACCAGCTTCCTGAAAGTAGGCTTCCAAGCTATCTGGCAAATCCATGTGGACAACAGAACGCACATTTGGCTTATCAATACCCATACCAAACGCATTCGTACTGACCATGACCCGAATCTTACCGCTGATCCAATCGTCTTGTTTTTGACTACGCGTTTTGGCATCCAATCCGGCATGATAGAAGTCGGCGCGAATGCCTCGTTTTTGAAGTAGTAAGGCTAATTCTTTTGTCTTTCTCCGATTGCGCACATATACGATTCCTGAGCCGGGTACTTTCTTGAAAATATCGAGCATTTTTGGCTCTTTATGTTCTTCTTGTAGGACAACATAGGCGAGATTGGGACGCAAAAAGCTCTTGCGGAAGACGTTGGGTTGTTGGAAAACTAATTTCTCCTGAATATCTCTTTCTACAGTAGCCGTAGCTGTGGCTGTCAAGGCTAAAACAGGTACTTTCGGATGCAATTCTCTAATCTCTGCGATTTGTAAATAGGGAGGTCGAAAGTCGTAGCCCCACTGCGAAATGCAATGCGCTTCGTCGACTGCCCAAAGGTTGACCTTCATTTTGGCTATACGGGCGCGTACGAGATCGGTGAGCAGTCGTTCAGGTGAAAGGTATAGAAATTTTGTGTTGCCATAGATGCAGTTGTCGAGCAGACGATCTATCTCTTTGTAGTGCATACCTGAGTAGATAGCGACGGCTTCGATATGGCGCTTTTGTAGTTGCGCGACTTGATCTTTCATCAATGCGATCAGTGGGGAGACGACAATACAAATTCCCTCTTGCAGGAGAGCAGGTATCTGAAAACAGATAGATTTGCCACCGCCAGTCGGTAAAAGCGCGAGTGTATCTTTTCCTTTCAACACAGCATCAATAATATCTGCCTGCGAAGCACGGAATGCTTCATAGCCCCAGTATTGTTTTAGTATGTCGAGTGCTGTCGCCAATAGCTCCTTTTTTCTAGTTTCAATTAGCGAACGAAGGTAAGACTTAGTTTTCGATGTCGCTACTCATATTGCTTCAATGCTGCTAGGAGTCGTTCATTTTCTGTTTCTGTACCTATTGTGATACGCAGACAACCTGCGCAACGTGGTACTGTAGAGCGATTTCTTACGATAATGCCTTGCTTCACTAAATGTTGATATAAAGCATTCGCATGTTCTACTTTCATCAATAGAAAATTAGCATCGGAGGGATAGATTTTCTCGACAAAGGAGAGGTCTAAAAGTTCCGTTGCCAACCAGCTACGCTGACGAATGATTTCTTGCGTCCACATTTCCTGTTGTTCGGATTGTTTCAGACTCGCTAAAGCGGCTTGCTGTGTCAGTATATTGACGTTGTATGGTGGTTTTACTTTGTTAAAATAGTGGATGATCTCAGCGGACGCATAAGCAATACCTAAACGGATCGCTGCTAGCCCCCATGCTTTGGAGAAGGTTTGTAGAATGACTAAATTAGGGTACTGATCTAGCTGTTGGCTGTAGCTTTTGTGACTAGAGAAATCAATATATGCTTCATCGATGACGACAATTCCAGGAAACTCATTTAGTAATCGTTCGACATATTTTCGCTCAAATCTTGTTCCTGTTGGATTGTTGGGAGTACATAAGAATAGCAACTTACTATGTTCGTTAGTAGCTGCTAAAATCGCTTCTACATCAGGTTGAAAATCTTCCATTAGTAGTATAGACTTCACATCAACATCCGCAATATCTGCACCTACTTTGTACATGCCATAGGTAGGTGGTAGGGTGATGATATGGTCGAGGCGAGGTTCACAAAAGATACGGATGAGTAGGTCAATGGCTTCGTCGCTGCCGTTACCTAGAAAGATATTTTGGACAGGAACATTTTTGTATGAAGAAAGCGCAGCTTTTAGATCCTTTTGTAATGGATCGGGATACCGATTGAGACCAGTATCGTTAGGATTTTCGTTAGCGTCAATGTATACTTCGGCGGTACCTACAAATTCGTGACGTGCAGAAGAATAAGGTGCTAACTGACGAATGTTAGTACGTACCAATTGTTCAAGTGAAAACATAGTAATATGCAAGGATGAGTTGAATAACCAACTAGCTTTCGTAAAAATTAGCTAGTGGTTTCGTTCGGATTTCAAATTAAGGGAGAGCAAATATACGTTAAGTCTTTGATCATTTTATGGGAGTAAGGTAAAAAATGATCCTATATTTGAAAAGACTTTTCTATCAAGATTGATCTATTCAAAAATCAAGTATAATCTGCATTACTACCTACAGCAAACGCAATGAAAAAAGCAATAACAACCAGAATCAAACCATACATAAAAAAATTGTAGCAAATGCTTAAATATCGGTACTTCTCTGCCAATACTTTTCCCAAAAAATACAGATCACGCGTCATAGAGCTGTACAAAAAATCACTGTCTTTTATCATCTCCGTCATGCCCCAATGAAACATGTCTAGTTCCATGTTGTAATAGTTGCCGAAGAAGAGCAAATTAGACGTTTTATTTTTAATATCTGATTCTGTGAATTTTCCTTCTGTCACTTTGGGACGCGTGGATAGTGTGGCAAATACAATAGATACTAGACATACCAAAAGTAACATCACTGTAGGAACTAGAAAGAAAGTGAAATCGACCAATTTGGGGACTAAAGAAGCGACCACAATAGAAATAATAATCGCATTGATACTTAACATGATGTTCGCCTTATTGTCGGCAATAGAACTCAGATTGATATGCGTACGGTAGGTGCTTCTGTACATAGTTTCGACTCCTCGACCCAGTTTCATTTCCTTTAGTTCTGAATCTTCTTCCTCCATCTGTGTAGGGCTGTATACTACTTCTTCTTTCTTTTTTTTCTTCTTCTTTTTTTTATTTTTCTTAATTGCCTGTTCTTTTTCTAACAGCTCATTAGGATATAAACGTAAACGTTGTTTTTTGAGTTGACGAATGTGTTTTTCCTTTCTCTCTTGGTACAGTTCTTTCGCTATATCTGTGATATACGTTTGCTGTTCCATGAATGCCAACTCAAAGTCGATCCATTCCTTTTCAGACATGATTTTGCCCTGTGTGATGGCGAGTTCTTGACGGACTTTTCCACAATTCTCCCAATACGCAACGCTTCCCAAATGACTTAAATCCGCATCGCGAAGAATTTGATTGATGAGTGTGGTAGGAGTAGCTCCATGTCGCGTATCTAATATAGCTGATTTCACTTTTTCTATTTGTTCTTGCGGATAATCGTGTCCCTGCAAGAAAGACGCTGCCAAAGCGACACTACGTTCTTCATGTCCATCACTACCCCCATAGAATCCAGAATCGTGAAACCAAGCGGCTATCTCCAATACTTCCAAATCTGTCTCCTCCAATGGATAGTATTGCGCAACACGGCGCGTCGCTTCTACTACATTTTGGACATGTTGCATATTGTGATATACGTACTCGGCAGAAACACGCTCCCGAAAGTGCTTCTCCATGTAGTCCTCCGTATTAGATAGAATAGATGATCGCTTGGCTTGTACCATATTGTTGAATTGTGCTATTCAATTGCTCTTGACAAAACAAAAGAAAAAACGGCTGATTTTGGCTATCGACGAGTAATTTTTAATAAAGATACAGATTATGCCGTCATAAGTAACGTGAAGCGATCAAATTTACCTTAAAAGCTTTAAGGGTTTGACTTGTTTTGAACGCAGATATACAGGATAAGTAGATGCTTTCGGCAAAAGTCGAATACTTAGCCAGTAAACCTACCAGACGATCAGGTCAGTTTAGTAGTCAAACTCAGACT
>CAYLPW010000230.1:0-7950 GCA_964385665.1 uncultured Saprospiraceae bacterium | reverse complement strand
GCAGGGCGCGTCGCTAAAAAGAAAATCGTGTCCGCCACATCCGAAGCCTTCAGGGGCTGAAAATCATTGTAAATACTAGCGCGTTCTTGATCACCGTCGAAGCGAACAAGCGCAAACTCCGTCTCTTCCACATGCGCTGGCGAAACTTGACTGACGCGAATGCCATGTTGATGCAAATCCAAACGCATGGCTTTTGTGAGCGCATCTACGGCATGTTTCGTCGCGCAATACACACCACCATTCGGATAGACTTCTTTGCCTGCCGTCGAACAGATGTTGATAATGTGCCCTTTACCACGCTTCACCATCCACGGCGATACCAAACGCGTCATGTACAGCAAGCCTTTAATATTGGTATCAATCATCGTCTCCCAATCGGACAATTTGCCTTCATGAATCGGTTCAAAACCTTTCGCCAAACCAGCGTTATTGACCAAAATATCAATATCGCGCCATTCTTCTGGCAAGTCATAAATATGCGCTTCTGCCGCGTCGGCATCACGTACATCAAAATTGGTGATGAAGACCTCAGATTGAAACTGCTCTTCGTAGTACTCTTTCAGAATTTTTAAACGATCGATTCGTCGTCCTGTCAAGATAAGGCGGTAGTTTTTAGCAGCAAATAGGTCAGCCGTTGCTTTTCCAATACCCGAAGTCGCGCCTGTGATCAGAATCGTACCGACTGGCTCAAGGGGTGCAGGTGGCATTTCCTCTTTTGCTTCTGGCGTTGGCGTTTCTCGCATAATCGGTAAGTCCGCGATGTCTTGCTGTGCGTGTTGCAGCAGATTTTGATTTTTCGTCACCAAATCTTCTAGTCGCTGAATGTCGGTTTGCAATTGCCCAATCAAGGCTTTGGAAGCGGCTACTTCTTCTTGTGGCTGTCCATTTTGTACTGGTACAGCCAAGAAAACGCGGTCATTTTGCACGGTGCGTACTTCTGGATTCAGCGCAATCGCCTGTCGGTAAGACGTTTCTGCTAGTTCGCGCTGTCCCAATTGATGATATAAGACCGCTAAATCATAATGTGCATACGGATGATCTGGACGCAGCGCAATCGTCTGCTGAAAATGCTCAATCGCACGCTCCTGATTGTCGGCGTAAGATTCTTGCAGCACAGCATATTGATAGTGCGCATCCGCATTGTCGTTAGCTTGATCGATAGCTATACTGAAATGATAAATAGCAGCGTCTTCTTTCCCTTCAAATTTATTGGCTAACAAATTGGCTAGTCGATAATGAACTTGCGGGTAAGTCGAATCAATGTTGATGACGCGCTCAAAATTGAGCTTGGCAGAGTCGAAATTGTCTTGAATTTCGTCTATTTCGCCCATCAAAAAGTACGCATCTGTATTGCGCGCATCGTATTCTAACATTTTCTCCAATTGCCGACGCGCACTCCCAAAATCTTCGCGGTATTGTAAAATCGCTTGTGCAAACGTGTATCGCAAGCCTACATTTTCTGGATACCGCGCAATACCTTCCTCAAAACGACGCAAGGCGGTATAAACTTGACCTTCTGCAATGAGTTGATTGCCACTTTCGATGATGGTTTCGACACTATCGAAATGTACTTCTTCCGCTGTTACTAGAGTTTCTTCTGCTGTTGAGTTTGAGTCTTCTTCCGCTTCAGTAGGCGCAATTGCTGTATCTGTTATTTCTGTTTCCTCTTCCAATGTCGGCTCTGTCTCCTCCTCCATTTCTGCCACTTCCTCCACGTGCTCTGGCACAGCAACTTCTTCCTCCCGTTCTGCTATTTCAAACGTGATTTCCTCCTCGACAGCTTCTGATAGGGGAGAAGTAATTGGCGTTTCTTCTTCCTCTTCTTCGATCGTCTCCTCTTCCGACAAATGCAGCAGATTGATGCCCGGAATATCTGCTGTTTCGATGGGATATTCCTCTTCGATTGGATCGACGGCTATCTCTTCTTGTTGTTCCGTTATCTCCGTTTCTACGTTGGTTCGGAGGATTTCAACAGTGGTCTCCATTTCTTCTTCTGACGACTCAATGATTTCTACATCTGTGATGGGCGCACCGATGGGTTCGATCAATTCTAGGTCAGCTATTTCTTCTTCCTCTTCTTCTTGATGTAAGGGATATTCCGTGTCCTGAATGTCTAGTGCTTCAAAGGTTTGATGCGTGTTTAGGTCATTCGCAAAGTCAAAAAAGGAATAGTAACGATTGGCTTTGAAGACATTCCAATGTAAATAATCACCATTTCTAAAGAAGCGTAGAAACTCACCAATTTCCGACGAAATACTCCGAATCACGCGCAACTCTTCATTCAATGCCAACTCCTCTTCCGAAGAAATCAATCGCTTCTGCCGACGCACTTCTAAGTATTGATCTTGCCAATAATTCATGTAGTGAATCACATTGCTCATGCGATCAAAAGAAGTCGCTTTGCGAGTCGTAATGCCTGTTTCTTCATCATGATACACGCCATCAATCACCACTGGCAAAACGCGTCGTGTCCGCACATATTCCTGATAGATCGGCAGGAGTTCATACATACAATCTTCGCAACACAAAAAATTGTCGCTCACTAGCAAAATGACCTTCTTGGAGGTCTGACTCATCCGCTCATGCAAGCGCAGTTCGCCTTTGTTGCAGACCAAGTGTTCAAATGAGTAGTTGGCGCGAGACAGTTGTCGGTCAATCGTTTCAGCGGTCGTTCGGTTGGCGGAGTGGTAAGCCAATATCATGGTGTCGTTCATTAGTTTCCTTTAAAATTGCTTGAGCTAAATTTATAAAAAATACATGCTATTGCCAACTCTGTACCATTTTTCAATAGCAAACAGGGAGACAAAACCTTCTTTTTCAAACTTGTTGATAATAGAAACGAGACTTCTGGCACGAAGCCACATACTTAGGCAAGTACCAGTATAAACATGGCACACTCTAATAACGAAGATTGGCAGTGGGGGTTACACTTCTACCTAATTCGTTTAGCTTTCGGTAGCAGAAGATTCAGCTAGTAACGATTGCACATAGGCATCGAACTCTTCCACGAAGGCTTCATATTCACTCGTCGCAGGACCATTAAAACCCGTATGAATACGACGCACTTCGTTATTGCGATCTACGAAAATTAGAGTCGGATAAGAAATGACCCGATTGAGCATCGGCAGGACTTTCGATGCTTCTGATTTATCGGAGTGACCAGCCAAAAGCACTTCATAAGGCACATTCATCTTCGTTTTAAAACGGTTCAGTGCTGCCATTGCCTTCTCCTCTTCTTTGTACATCTCAAATCCTAATGCGACAACTGCCAAGTCTTCATTGGGATTGTTGGCTAAATAATCCACTAAAAAATTCGTTTCATCTCGACAATTGGGACACCAAGTACCGAATAACTGAACTAATTTGATCTTATCTTCGTAGTCTTCCAAACTAATTATTTCGCCTTCGGTATTCGGAAAACTAAAATCAAAATTATCATCAGTCAAATACGTCAAACTGTCTGGACTTGCCAATTCAAAATTTTCATCGCGCTCCGCTTCCCAAAGTGTTTTGTAATGACTGCCCGAGCGAAATGAGCCTAGCATGTTGCCATCTTCCTGAATTTTTGCTTCAAACAAAAAAGCGTGTGCGCCATCAAAAACGGATAGATACAATTTGTCTGCTTGCACTGTTCCTTCCAAATACCGATAATCACCCGTTTCTGTCCGAAATGTACCCGTAAGATGATTGCCATCTTGCTGAAACTCACCAATGGCGGCATACGGTTTTTCCGTCTCTACCTGAAAAGTTGCTTTCCATTTTCCTGAAACGTCTGTGATTGGCTCTTTCTTCAACTCCGAAAAACGATGTCCTTTCCCATGAAACGCCACAAATGGAATTCGATAATTTTCTCGATTATTGACAATCCATTCCCCTTCGATGACATCCTCTTCGTACAAAGCCGTGATGTAAGAATCAAATACTGGAAATTTAATAACTATACTATCCTTACCAGTCGCTCGATTTCGACCATATGTAATATCTTCTGGATCAACGACGACACGTTCTTCTCCATTGATGAACTCGATGCGAAACGTGCTTTCTGTCTCATAAAATACCTCAAAATTGAACGGTAATTCTCCTTTTGCGACCTCTTCAAATTGCACATCCAAATTAGCTTCGTCGCGCAAAGGCTGCGCAATCGGCTGATCTAATTTCAATACCCCTCTCCATGTTCCAGGTGGGATCACACTATATTCATTATCGACCACAATACAGGCTTGCGATAGGCTGATTACTGCTAGTCCTAAAAGGAAATTTCTCATACTACTCTGCTTATTTTCTGCTGGAAACACCGAAGAAAGAGTGAAGTTGTACGCGTTTTGTGAAAAAGATAAGGATTGTCGAAGGTTGCACCTTCGATACGAACACTCGGATTGTCGAAGGTTGCACCTTCGATACAATATGCTCATCAAAAAAAAATATAGAACCTACATCTACTGATGTCGCCCCTCCAACACCTCAATCACATCCGCCAAGCTTTCCTCCTTTGCTGCCAACAGCACCAAATAATGAAACAGCAAATCCGCCGCCTCATTCAAAAACAAATCGCGATCATCATCCTTCGCCTCAATCACAATTTCCACCGCCTCTTCGCCCACTTTCTGCGCGATTTTATTGATACCTTTTTGAAACAAACGAGACGTATACGAATCCGTAGAAGGCGAGGCTTTCCGCGACTGAATGACCCGCTCCAGATGACTTAAAAAATCCGCCTTTTGATTGACTTCCTGAAAGCAAGTATCATCGCCAGTATGACAAGTTGGACCGTGCGGATGTACCTTCACTAATAAAGCATCCTGATCGCAATCCATTGCTAGATCAACCAATTCTAGGAAGTTGCCAGATGTTTCCCCTTTCGTCCACAAACGTTCTTTGCTACGACTAAAAAACGTCACTTTCTTAGTTGACAAAGTCTGTTCCACCGATTCGGCATTCATATAACCGAGCATCAAGACCTTCTGTGTAGAAGCATCTTGCACAATAGCTGGAATCAATCCATTTCCCTTCTCAAAATCGAGTTGCGTTACGTCTATTTCTCTCATCCCGCAAAAATAGCATTCTGCCGAACAATTGTTCATTGTTCACTGCGCATTGTCCATTGATATTACCAATCCGAAAACGCCCGATTAAAAATATCCTCGATCAACTGTTCGGTAATCAATTCAATCAGTCCATCCTGCACATTCAACAGGTTATCGTTTGCACCGAAATCCTCAAAGCGGGTAAACGTCTGCGACCAATTGTATTCCTCATCGCCATGATAATTGTCTATGTAGTCGATTTTGACAGAAATAGTCAACCGATTAAATCCAATCGCTTCGCCAGCTTCAGGTGCCTGAAGAGAGACATTAAAGCGCGTAATCGTTCCTTTAAATTCAATATCGGGATCGGTGTCCAGCTGTTGAAGCCGCGATTCCTGTCGAATTTTTAGCTTCAAAGCTTCCTCTACATTCTGTGCTAAAGTAGGTGGTGCACTTCGCGCTTCTAAATCGAAAGGAAACACAAAAAACGTCTCTATATTGGGGTCAAAAGAAGTCCCCGAAAAAGTGTACAATCCTGGAATGCAAGATTGGCAACACAAGATGATAGCGACCAAAGCAAGCGTCACGACCGATCTACCACAGCGAATTTGGATATACGTCTTCATCAATCATTTTTTGAAAAGCTTCCACAACAACAGCCTTGTCGTCCTGATACGTAACGCCATACCAGCGTTCTTCATTGGGCAATACCGATAACTTGATTTCTTTTTTGTCCAATTGATCGTTCACAACAGTCGGAATGTAAAACTCCGCTCGTGGCTGATTCACATTGGCTTTAACAAATGCTCGAAACCGCTCATTAGCTGCCTCAAAAAAGCTAGGATGAAAGCCCCAGAAGTTCATGGAAACTAACTCATCTTCCTGCAATGGTTTCTTTTCTTCTCCTTCTAAATAGAAAACGCTGCCGTCCGAATCGCGCTGAATCTTCGTTGCTTCAAACACCGATTGCAAAAAGCCATCCTTATCCACCGTACAAATTCCTCGATTCACATGACCATGATCGGACAAGGTTTTCGCCAGTGTATAACCAACCATCGCATAGTGATCCGCTGAACAACGATTCATCAAAAAATCCGCCATCTGTCGAAACGAATCGACACCATAATAGTCATCCGCATTGATGACCGCAAATGGCTCTTGAATCTTATTGGCTGCCACCATCACGGCATGCGCTGTTCCCCAGGGTTTCTCGCGTTCAGGAAATTCCGTCAATCCAGCCACAGGCGTATCCAACTCCTGAAACGCATATTCCACCTGAATTTGATCCTGAAACTTATTCGCAAACTTCTCCTTGAAAGCGTCTTCTATGCTTTCCCGAATCACAAACACCACCTTCCCAAATCCTGCCCGAATGGCATCATGAATAGAATACTCAATAATAGCCTCTCCAGAAGGACCAACGGGATCAATCTGTTTCAATCCACCATAGCGACTACCCATGCCCGCCGCCAATATCAATAAACTTGGTTTTGTCATTATTTTCTGAATTTTGCGGCAAAGAAACGGGAAATAATTAGAAGAATGAGAATCAAACCTGTTAGGTCTTATCGTCGTTGCTGTGTGTCACGCTAAATTCAGCCTTTCAACTAAAGTTGTATACCTCGCAGAAAAGCAGAAGACCTGATAGGTTTTGCACGAAAGTTGAATGAAGTGAAGTAAATCCATCTGTTTTACAGAAACACATCACCTACTTTTTCCGCTTCACCCCCTTCTCAAACGGCACAAACCGAAACTCCCCATATACTTGCGAATAAAACTCATCTTCCGCGATGCGAACCACGCGATACATCTGCTGTGTAGGCGTACCCACAGGCACGACCATCGTACCACCAATCAATAACTGTTCTTGCAAGGTTTCAGGAACAGCCGTCGCTCCAGCTGTGACAATAATCTTATCAAAGGGCGCGAGTTTTGGTAAACCTTCATAACCATCACCCAAAAAAAGTCGAATAGGATGAACCTGCATCTTTTCCAGCAATTGCTTCGTTCGCCAATACAAATTTTCCTGCCGTTCAATACTATACACTTCTGCGCCCATCGCCACTAGCACACAAGCCTGATACCCAGAACCAGTCCCAATTTCCAGCACCCGATGCCCCTTTTGCACATCCAATAGTTCCGTCTGAAAAGCCACCGTATACGGCTGAGAAATCGTCTGTTCTTCCCCAATCGGCAACGCCTGATCTTCATACGCCAGCTCCTCAAACGCATTATCCAAAAAGAAATGACGCGGCACTCGACCAATCGCCTCCAGCACCCGTTCACTCTTAATGCCTTTCTCGCGTAGTTGTTGCACCAACTTCCGTCGCATCCCTCGATGATAATAGCGATCTTTCATAGAGTGGTTGAGTTGGTTTGAATAGTCGGTAAGAAAATAGAGTAGTACTTAGCTATCAGTTTAACTAGTCTACCGTCTAACATCTAACATCTAACATCTCAAATAAAACTATCTCCTCTTCCGCATCGGCGCAAACTTCATCTTATACTTCAGCGGAATCTCTCCCTTCTTAATCTTATCCAACTTCCGCTTAATCAGTCGCTTCCGAATCGGCTTCAAATGTTCCGTAAATAAAATCCCATCAATATGATCGTACTCATGTTGAATGACGCGTGCATTCATGCCAGTAAATTCCTCCTCCTGCTCCTCAAAGTTTTCATCCACAAAGCGCAAGCGAATCGTATTGGGACGCTCTATATCGCCCGTAATATCTGGAATACTCAAACACCCTTCCTCATAACTCCCAATTTCGCCCCTCTCTTCTATCTTTTCCGCATTAATAAACACGCGACGTATCCCTTGATCTTCCTCGCCTTCCTCCATCATGTGCGAACTATCAATCACAAACAAACGGATCGGCAATCCAATCTGCGGAGCTGCCAAACCCACACCAGGCGCATCATCCAT
>CAYLPW010000229.1:0-7952 GCA_964385665.1 uncultured Saprospiraceae bacterium | reverse complement strand
TCTAGCAACTTCATCACAGTAACTCGTATTGACGGTGACACTGGTGGAGAGGGTAACACTGTATTTGACATTATTGCGAATAGTGATATTCACACGACGTTAGAAGCAGCGATTATCGCAGCAGACTTAGATGAAACGTTGCAAGGTGACGGACCATTTACAGTATTTGCACCGACAGATGATGCATTTGCTGCATTGCCTGATGGTCTACTAGATGCTCTATTAGCGGGTCCAATTGGTGACTTACAAGATGTATTGTTGTATCATGTTTTAGATGATATGGTAACGTCTGATGAATTAGTAAATGGTCAGCGTGTCTTGACACTACGTGGACAGAATGTAGTGATCACAATAGAAGAAGATGGTGACATCTTCGTGAACGATGCACAGATCATTGTAGCAGATATTATGGCAGACAATGGTGTGGTACACGTCGTTGATGCAGTATTAGTACCAGACGATGGTCCTAACGACAGTTTCTTAGAAATTCGTCCTCCTAGCCGAGTGGTGAGTCAAGAAGCTGGCGAAGTCATATTTGTAGTTTACACAAACACAAACTGGTCAATTACGACAGATGCAGATTGGTTCGATGTCTTCATTACAGAAGGTAGCGGAACGAAATTCATCAAAGTCGTATACGAAGCGAACGAGAATGGTCCTGCTAGAACAGCTGTATTGAACATCAATGCAACAACTGGCGACAGCGGTACATTCACATTGACACAAGCAGGGTCTGACGATTTCATCGCAGTGACTCCTGATATGATTGATGTAAGTGCAGTTATGGGGTCAACGAGCTTCGATGTGATCGGAACTGGTGACTATACGGTGTCTACGGATGCAGATTGGATTACACTTTCTGACGAAGATGGTTCAGGTGAAGGTACAATTGATGTAATGTATATGTCTAATGGAGACTTTACAGAGCGTTCTGGTACAATCACAGTAACATCAGCAGGTGGGGCAACAGCAACTGTAACTATCAACCAAGGTGCTTCTGAAGATATTGACATCTTCTTTGAACTGCGTCCAGACAACTTAACGGTTGGAAGCGAGGCAGGCGAAGCTCAATTTGTAGTCTTCACGAATGCTATTTGGGCGATTTCTACGGATGCAGACTGGTTAGAGTTCTTCGTAGATGAAGGACAAGGAACTGGATTCATCAAAATAATTTACGATGAGAACACAGCAGATGGAGACCGTGTAGCTGAGTTTGATGTCAAAACATCAACTGGTGAAACAGGAACATTCGTGTTGACGCAAGAAGGAACTGGTGACGGTGGCGAAACAAACACTGTAGTGGATATTATTGTAAATAGTGAAGTACACACTACATTAGAAGCAGCAGTCATCGCAGCAGAATTGGCTGACGACTTGAGTGGTGAAGGACCATTTACGGTATTTGCACCAACAGATGATGCATTCGCTGCATTGCCAGAAGGTACAGTAGAAGCGTTGTTAGAAGATCCAACAGGTGATCTAGCACAGATTTTACTCTATCACGTGGTGAGTGGTCAGTTCTTGTCAACTGATTTGATGGATGGTATGGAAGTTGAGACCTTGAATGGTCAAACGGTAACTATTACTATTAATGACGATGGTGTATTTGTCAACGATGCGCAAGTAACAACAGCAGATATTCTAGCGGATAATGGTGTAGTACATGTGATTGATGCCGTACTACTTCCTGAAGAGGAAGAAGAACTGCCGGCAACAGTAGTTGATATCATCGTGAACAGTGATGTACACGAAACACTAGAAGCAGCAGTGATCGCAGCAGAACTAGACG
The DNA here is from genome assembly GCA_964385665.1 of uncultured Saprospiraceae bacterium. Taxonomy (GTDB): domain Bacteria; phylum Bacteroidota; class Bacteroidia; order Chitinophagales; family Saprospiraceae; genus JAAUTG01. The sequence goes on along the minus strand of CAYLPW010000229.1, from coordinate 6,163 downwards.
ATGATTTGAGTGGCGAAGGACCGTTTACGGTATTTGCACCAACGGATGATGCATTCGCTGCATTGCCAGAAGGTACTGTTGAAGCATTATTGGATGATCCAACAGGTCAGTTAGCGCAGATTCTACTGTACCATGTAGTAGAAGGTCAGTTCTTGTCAACTGATTTGATGGATGGTATGGAAGTAGAGACCTTAAACGGTCAAACAGTAACAATTACGATCAATGATGAAGGTGTATTTGTCAACAATGCACAAGTAACAACAGCAGATATTCAAGCAGAGAATGGTGTGGTGCACATTATTGATGCCGTATTGATTCCAGAAGAAGATGGAAATGAAGATAACGACGGACAGTTGTTTGTCTCTTCTAATACATCAGGTATCATCGGCGTCTATGAACTAGGCGAAAACGGTGCCACTTCTATGAGTACCATCGACGGTGCACCAATGGATGCAGACGGAATCTATTACGATGCTGAGGCAGATGTCTTGTATCAATTGAGTCGTTCAGAAAATGTCATCAACGCCTACAGCAATGTAAGCAGTGGTACACCTGAATTGACAGCAACATCCACTTCTGACTTTAGCAATGGACGCGAAATCGCAGTGAATGGCAACCGTATGGTAGTCGCTCAAGATGCAAGTGACGCGAATGGTATGCAAAACCGCTTGTTAGTCTACGAATTCAGCCCAACTTCTTTCGAGTTAGTAGCTGACTACGATGTAGACATTAACCTATGGGGTATCCATGCGGATGGTAATGACTTGTATGCTATCGTAGACAATTCAAGTGATGTGGCTATTTATAGCGACTTCTTCGGCAACGAGGACAGCGATGACTTAGAAGCAGACCGAATCATTACAGTAAATGGTCTAGTTCGTACACATGGTATTACGTACTATGCAGAAGAAGATTTGATGTTATTGACAGATGTAGGAGAAGCAAGCAGCGACGATGACGGAGCCGTTATTGTAGTAGAAAACTTCTCAAGTGCTATTTCTGATGATGACAATGTCATTGATTCTAACGATCAAGTACGCATTGAAGGTTCAGCTACTCTATTGGGTAACCCAGTCGACATTGCTTACGATACAGAGAACGAGATCATTTATGTAGCAGAGCGTGCGAATGGTGGTGGACGAGTATTAGGATTTGAAGTGCCAACCTTGTCTGGTACTGTAGAGCCAATCTACAGCGATGACTTTGCAGGTGCATCAGCCGTTTACTTCTCTTCTGGTTCAGATGATGGAGACATCAACAACTCCCCTATCGAGCAGCGTTCAGCGATTGCAATCGACATGACACTATTCCCGAATCCTACAAGTTCAACTTTGAACCTACGTGTGGAAGCGAGTGAAGATCGTCGGGTAGATGTACAAGTAATCGACGCGAATGGTCGTATCCTACAGGTAATATCTGGACAAATGATGTTCAGTGGCGAAAATAACTTACAAATCAACGCTAGTAACTTGGCAAACGGTATGTACTTCCTCCGAATCATCGGACAGGATGTCGTGCAAGATGCTCGTTTCATGGTGGCGAAGTAAGCTATCTTAGATATGATATGAACTAGGTCATTTTACCTAGTAAGATGAGATAACTTATTTTATCTGTTTCAATTCTTTTGTAGATCAGTAGTACTTGTACAAAATGAACTGCGAAAGGATTGAAACACTAAAAAGATAAAATAATTATCGAACTCATATAGAAAAAAAAGAGGTGCAATAGCTTTCGAGCTGTTGCGCCTCTTTTGCTTTTAGGAGGTTATCGTTTTCCACGACGACCTCCTTTTATTTTCATCCAATACCAAACATTGTCAATTCGTGAGTCGTCTTGATACTCTCTACCTAGCATTTTATACTAACTAATACGCCTACATGCATCCACCACTTTACATTACGTCGTAGCTGCTCCACTTCAAGAACTTCCCTGATTCTACTATCTGGAACGTTCCAATAGCGACACGTAATTTTTAGATTTGTACGATCACTTCAATGCAAATACCACGAAGTTTAGCTAATGATGGAAAATAAAACATACAACTAACTGATAATCAAATTATTAATTAGTTTTCCTCTCGTTTAACGTTCGTATATCTCCCACTTATTCGACCCAATAAAAGCCAACAGAACACTATTTTTGATAGCTATACTTCAAACGGAGTACAAAAACGACTTTTCAGACAATGAACGAACTCAACAAATACAGCCGAACGATCACCCAAGAAGAATCTTTACCTGGCGCACAAGCCATGCTGCACGCTATTGGTATGGATGATGAAGATTTAAAAAAGGCGCAAGTCGGTATTGTCAGCACTGGCTGGGAAGGCAACCCCTGTAATATGCACCTCAACGATTTAGCGAAAGACATCAAGCGTGGCGTACAGTCACAAGACCTGATCGGCTTGATTTTTCATACGATTGGGGTGAGTGATGGGATGTCAATGGGAACAAGTGGGATGCGCTATTCACTGCCGTCACGCGATTTGATTGCCGATTCAGTAGAGACAGTCGCTGGCGCACAATGGTACGATGCAGTGATTGCCGTCGTTGGTTGCGATAAGAATATGCCGGGCGCGATGATTGGTTTAGGACGTTTGAATCGACCAGCTATTTTGATGTATGGCGGTACGATCAAACCAGGTTGTTTGAATGATAAAGTACTGGATATTGTCTCTCCCTTTGAAGCCTATGGGCAGAAAGTAAAAGGAGAAATCACTGCTACAGAACTCAAAGAAATTACGCGTCACGCTTGCCCAGGTGCAGGGGCATGTGGTGGTATGTATACCGCTAATACCATGGCGTCTGCGATAGAAGCGATGGGTATGAGTTTGCCATTTAGCTCCTCCTATCCAGCAACGAGTGATTTGAAGAAGCTAGAAGGCGAACGCGTCGGCAAAGCTATCCGTTTGCTCTTGGAAAAAGACATTAAACCACGCGACATCATGACCAAAGCAGCATTTGAGAATGCAATCAAGCTGATTATGGTTTTAGGCGGTTCTACGAATGCGGTGCTGCATTTAATTGCAATGGCGAAAGCAGTTGATGTAAAAATTTCAATTGATGACTTCCAACGCATCAGCGATGAGACACCATTTTTGGCAGATTTAAAGCCAAGTGGAAGATACGTCATGGAAGATTTGTTCAAAGTGGGCGGCGTACCTGCTGTAATGAAAATGATGTTAGAGAAAGGGATGATTGACGGTAGTTGCCTAACCGTGACGGGACAGACTGTAGCTGAAAATTTAGCAGCAGTAGAAGGACTGAAAGCGGGTCAGCGAATCATTCAACCGCTCGAAAATCCGATCAAATCTAGCGGACACCTACAGATTTTGTACGGTAATTTAGCCCAACAAGGTTCAGTGGCTAAAATCACAGGCAAAGAAGGGGAAGTGTTCACTGGCACAGCGCGTGTATTTGATGATGAACCGAGTACATTGAGAGCTATCGAAAATGGAATAGTACAAGCAGGCGATGTCATTGTCATTCGCTATTGTGGGCCAAAAGGGGGACCTGGTATGCCTGAGATGCTAAAACCCACTTCGGCGATCATGGGTGCAGGTTTAGGGAATCAAGTAGCCTTAATTACAGACGGTCGTTTTTCAGGAGGAACACATGGTTTTGTCGTGGGACACATCACGCCAGAAGCACAGCAAGGCGGTAATCTCGCACTCGTACAAGATGGCGATACTATCACAATCGACGCCATCAATAATGTATTGAATGTACACGTAGAAGATAGCGAACTGGAACAACGTCGTAGCCAATGGCAACAGCCGAAACTAAAAGCGACCACAGGTGCGTTGCGCAAATATGCGTATACGGTTTCTTCGGCGAGTGAAGGCTGTGTGACGGATGAAGTTTAATTTTAGCTGTTGGCTTTTAGCTGTTGGCTATTCAGTGTTTTAAAAATGTGAGTTCAGCACGCTCATCAGTAATATAGATGATACGATTATGCTTTTCGTAATTGACAGAATATGTTATCTCGTAGAGATTATATTTCGTTAGCAATCAAAAGTAGCGTTTCATTTCATCCTGTAGGGATGATACCTAAATCTAGGTGTTAAGTGAAAAATAGTTGACGCAAATGATGAGTAGATAGTAGACTAGCAATAGTCTAACATCTATTGTCTACTCCCGAAAGCTTTCGGGATAAAATCTTATAAGAATGAATCAATCAGCAAATGGAGTGATGACCGCTCCAGCCATCGAGAAAGAGACTAAAATAGTGGGTGCAGAAGCAGTATTGAAATGCTTACTGGAAGAGAACGTAGAGTACATTTTTGGCTACCCTGGTGGCGCAATCATGCCAGTCTATGATTCATTGTATGATTATGAAGATCGACTAAAGCACATACTGCCCCGTCACGAACAAGGCGCGATTCACGCTGCACAAGGGTATGCGCGAGTGACTCGACGCACTGGAGTTTGTATGGCAACTTCGGGTCCTGGCGCGACGAATTTGATTACAGGATTGGGCGACGCCATTTTGGATTCGACACCTTTAGTCTGTATCACAGGACAGGTCTATGAGCATTTGCTAGGTTCGGATGCGTTTCAGGAATTAGATGTCATTGGCTGTACCATGTCTGTGACCAAATGGAACTACCAAATCACCAAAGCCAGCGAAATTCCAGCCATTTTTGCCAAAGCCTTCTATATCGCCAATTCTGGTCGACCAGGTCCAGTGTTGCTCGATATTACGAAGAATGCGCAGCTAGAACTGATGGAATTTAGCTATAAAAAGAAGCCAACCGTTCGTAGTTATCAGCCACTTCCCAAGTTAGACGAGAGTGCTATTGAAGCCGCCGCCGATCTCATCAATTCCGCAAAAAAGCCGATGATCTTAGCTGGTCATGGCATCCAAATTGCAGGCGCGCAAAAAGCATTTAAAGAGTTTGTGGAGAAGACTGGAATTCCACTGGGTTGCACCATTCATGGACTATCTTCTATTCCATCTAGTCATCCGTTGCATATGGGCATGTTAGGTATGCACGGCAACTATGGACCGAATGTCAAGCAGAACGAATGCGATGTTCTGATCGCTATCGGAATGCGCTTCGACGATCGCGTGACGGGCGATTTAAGTCGATATGCGAAGCAAGCGAAAGTCATTCACATCGAAATTGACCCTTCGGAAATAGATAAGAACGTACAGACCGAGGTAGCAATTAACGCAGATGCAAAAGAAGCGTTGGAAGCTTTAATTCCTTTGGTCGAACAAAAAAGCTATCCAGAATGGATCGCCGAGTTTGAAGCGTGCGCGCAGACAGAATATGAAAAAGTGATCGAAAAAGATACCCGTGCTTCTGACGACGGACAAATCAAAATGGGCATGGTCGTCAAAGAAGTCTCTGACCAAACGAACGGACAAGCAGTCGTCGCCACCGATGTTGGACAACATCAAATGGTCGCCGCTCGCTATTATCTATACGAAAGCACCAATCAATGGGTCTCTTCTGGCGGTGCTGGAACAATGGGCTTTGGCTTGCCTTCTGCTTTTGGCGCAAAATTAGCGCAGCCAGAACGCGAAGTCGTTGCCTTCATTGGGGATGGTGGTTTCCAGATGACGATTCAGGAGTTAGGTATGTGTTCGCAGTGGAATGTAGGTGTGAAAATCGTTTTATTAGACAATAACTACCTCGGCATGGTGCGCCAATGGCAACAACTCTTCTTTGAACGTCGCTACTCTTCGGTTGAGTTAAAAAATCCAGATTTCATCAAGATTGCGGATGGTTTTGGTGTCCCAGGTCGCAAGATTTCTGATCCAAAAGAACTGCGTGGCGCAGTCGCTGAGATGTTGGAGCATGAAGGGCCGTATTTACTACACGTTTCGGTGGAGAAGGAGGAAAATGTCTTTCCGATGGTGCCAGCTGGGGCTTCGGTAAGTGAAATTATTTTAGAGCCGAGTGAGGTTTGAGGGGCTATTAGCTGTTAGCTATTGGCTTTTAGCTTATTCAGCGGTCAGCTAAAGCCAGCTCTTTTATCCGTTAGGTCTGATGAACTGTAATTATTGAAGCGGAACTTAAATTTGTTTCGTTCCAATTATCAGTTCATCAGTTCTTTCCCAAAAGCTTTCAGGACATGAATTTAGCCAAAAGGCGATCAGTTTCCCCAATTCCACCAACTACCCCCTCACCAGCTGAAACGCCCCACTTACCCGT
>CAYLPW010000228.1:0-7998 GCA_964385665.1 uncultured Saprospiraceae bacterium | reverse complement strand
CGACGATCAAAAAATACATGACCGCCTTACAAGATATGGCAGCGCAAAGTTTGTCTCGCGCTATTCAAGCTCGGAAAGGACAGCAATTGGTAGCAGCAGAAAGTTTGGACGATGGACATACCATTCGCTTGAAAGTAGTGATTGGAGAACAAATTGAGTTTGATTTTACAGGAACAGACGCGCCACATCCCCATAATTTGAACGCTAATATTTCTATCGTGTACAGTGCCATTTTGTACGTCTTGCGTCTGTTGTGTGATGAAGAATTGCCACTAAATGAAGGACTCATGCAACAGGTGAAAGTAACATTGCCTGAAAGCTTTTTACATCCTCACTTTGAAGATGATGCAGCGGTTTGTCCAGCAGTCGTCGGTGGGAATACAGAAGTCAGTCAGCGATTGACGGATACGCTCCTAAAAGCGTTTGGATTAGCAGCTTGTAGTCAAGGCACGATGAATAATTTTTTGTTTGGCAATGAACGGTTTGGCTATTACGAAACGATCTGTGGTGGAACGGGCGCAGGTGACGGATTTAACGGTCGCGCTGCCATTCATCAGCATATGACCAACACCAAAATAACTGATCCTGAAATCATGGAATTGCGCTATCCAGTGCGTTTGCAGGAATTTTCGATTCGGAAGGGTTCAGGAGGAGCAGGCAAATGGAACGGCGGCAGTGGCATTCGGCGTGTCGTGGAGTTTTTGGAAGCGGTAGAAATGACCTTGATTAGTCAACATCGAAAAATTGCTCCGTACGGTATGAAAGGTGGTTGTGAGGGAAAAGTAGGGCAACAATTCTTGAGAAATAAGGATGGAGAACTGGAACAACTAGACGGCATTGTTAGCCGAACCTGTGTAGCTGGTGAACAAATCATCATCGAAACGCCAGGCGGTGGCGGATGGGGAGAGGGGAATATTGAATAATGAACAGAAGAATATTGAATATCGAAGTTTAGATACATAGCTTTTTTGATGGTCGTCATCAGCTATTTGGTGTTCGATATTTTAAAAGGAAAAGGAAGCGACAATGAATGTCGAAGTTGAAAACGTATTCCACACTTCGACATTTATCATTTTACATTTATTGTTTAATATTTCTACGCTGCTTTCCACTTAATATTACAGCCCATGCTCGGCAGTTGCTGCTTCGGAGCTGGACGCTTTGCAATTAAGTCATCCAAAGCGGCGCGTAAATCAGAACCCGTCACAGGAATATCATTGCCAGGGCGCGACTCACCCAACCGACCGCGATAATACAAATGATAATCGCTGTCGAATAGGTAAATATCTGGCGTACAAGCGGCATCGTAAGCGCGGGCTACCGATTGTGTTTCGTCATACAAGTATGGAAATGGATAGCCAACGGCTGCGGCATGTTCCGTCATTTTTTCAGGCGAATCCTGCGGATAATTTTCTACGTCATTCGAGCTAATTGCGACAAACCCAACGCCTTTTGGAAAATACTCATTCGCAATGCGGATCAATTCATCATTGACGTGAAGGACATACGGACAATGGTTGCAAATGAATAGCACAACCGTGCCGTGTTCGCCTGCGACATCTTTCAGTCCTATATTTTTTCCAGTAATCGTATCGGGAAGTATAAATTCAGGCGCAGTTGTTTTCAGCGCTAACATATTCGAAGGTGTTCGAGCCATAATTTTGTTTTATTTTTTGTTTGCTAATAGAAGCGTTTGAGAGGGGGATTGGTTTGGTCTCCACCAGAAATTACAATGCCAAAAAGACAGCCAAAAGACAAATTAGCTGCCAAAACTTCCGAATCACTCACTTGGAAGCAAATTTGCAGACATTCATGTGAAACAAGTGAACAGTTTTAATCTTGCCTATTTTAAATAAGTAGGACATACCATTTTGAACAAAAGTATATCTATTGGTGAATAGAGCCAACCGCTGAACAAGCCAACTGCTAATAGCCAATAGCTAAAAGCCTAATATATGACATACGATAATTTCACGATAAAAGCGCAAGAGTCCATCGTCAAAGCGCAGCAAGTGGCAGGTGGCTACGAGCAGCAAAGTGTGGACACGCCGCACCTGATTCGAGGCATACTCGAAACGGATGAAAGCACAGCGGAATTCTTGCTAAAGAAGACAGGTGTCATCATTCCGACACTGAAAACAAAACTAGATGAAGCGATCCAGACCTACCCGAAAGTGGAAGGCGCGGACAAACAATACCTGACAAATGACGCGAATAAAGCATTAGCGGCAGCAAAGAAAATGCTCAAAGACTTTGGCGATGAGTACATTTCTGTTGAGCTAATTTTGCTAGGTATCATCAAAGGGAATGATAAAGGTGGACGCATTTTAAAAGAAATGGGCGTCACCGAAAAAGATTTTCGAGCCGCGATCAATGAACTGCGGAAAGGTCGAAAAGTGACCGATCAGAATGCAGAAGATAGCTACAATGCGCTCAACAAATACGCGATCAACCTAAACGAACGTGCGGAGAATGGAAAGCTCGATCCGATTATTGGACGAGACGAAGAAATCCGTCGTGTGCTGCACATTTTGTCACGCAGAAAGAAGAACAACCCCATTCTGATTGGAGAACCTGGTGTTGGTAAGACAGCAATTGTAGAAGGCATCGCGTGGCGAATCGTTAAAGGAGATGTGCCTGAGAATTTGTTGAGCAAGCGCATTTTTACTCTAGATATTTCGGCACTGATTGCTGGCGCGAAGTACAAAGGAGAATTTGAAGAGCGACTAAAAGGGGTCGTTAAAGAAGTGACCGAGAGCAATGGCGAAATCATCTTATTCATCGACGAGATTCATACCTTGATTGGTGCAGGTGGCGGAAACGGTGCTATGGATGCTGCTAATATTCTGAAGCCAGTCCTAGCGCGTGGCGAAATGCGTACGGTGGGTGCAACCACTTTGGATGAGTATCAAAAATACTTTGAAAAAGATAAAGCCTTAGTCCGCCGATTCCAAACAGTTCTGATTGATGAGCCAAGCATAGAAGACACGATTTCTATCCTGCGTGGCTTGCAAGAGAAGTATGAAGTTTACCACAAAATTGAGATTTTAGACGAAGCCTTAGTCGCAGCAGCAGAGTTGTCCAAACGCTACATCGCTGATCGAATGTTGCCAGATAAAGCAATTGATTTGATCGATGAAGCAGCAGCAAAATTGCGCTTGGAATTGGATTCTGTCCCAGATGAGATTGACGAAATGCAACGCAAAGTCCGTCAATTAGAAATCGAGCGCGAAGCCATCAAACGCGAAAAGAACGACCGCAAGCTCAAAATCATTATCGAGCAAATCGCTAATGCCCGCGAGGAGCTAGACGGCATCACCGCGACGTGGAAGAACGAAAAAGAGATCGTCGATACCATTCAGTCGATCAAAAAACGCATTGAAGAACTAGAGATGCAAGCCGACCGTGCGGAGCGAGAAAGTAACTTTGAAGAAGTCGCTAAAATCCGTTACGGACAGTTGCAGGAGCAAGAAGCGATGCTAAAAGTAGCAGAAGAAAAACTCGACAATCTGCCAGAAGAGAAACGCTTCACAAACGAAGAAGTGACTGGCGAGGACATTGCAGGCGTGGTAAGTCGTTGGACAGGGATTCCAGTGACGCGCATGATGCAAAGTGAGCGCGATAAGCTGTTGAAATTAGAAGATGAATTGGGCAAACGCGTCATCGGGCAACACGAAGCGGTAGAAGCAGTGGCAGATGCCGTGCGTCGAAGTCGAGCAGGTTTACAAGACCCGAATAAGCCAATTGGTTCGTTCATTTTCTTAGGCCCGACAGGTGTAGGCAAAACAGAGTTGGCGAAAGCCTTGGCAGAAGTTCTTTTCAACGACGAGCGTGCCATCACACGCATTGACATGAGTGAGTACCAAGAGAAACACACGGTGTCTCGATTGGTGGGTGCGCCTCCTGGCTATGTGGGCTATGATGAAGGCGGTCAATTGACCGAAGCCGTGCGTCGCAAACCGTACTCGATTGTGCTATTGGATGAGATTGAAAAAGCGCATCCCGACACGTTCAATATTTTGTTGCAAGTGTTGGACGATGGTCGCTTGACGGACAATAAAGGTCGCGTCGCCAATTTCAAAAATACGATCATCATCATGACCTCCAATATGGGTTCTAACATCATTTTGGAGAACTTTGAGGATTTGGAAGAAGTAGGCGATAAGCATCGCACAGAGATTTTGGAGACCACGCGTGGAGAAGTTTTTGATCTATTGACGGAAAATCTGCGCCCAGAGTTTCTCAATAGAATCGATGAGAAAATCATGTTTTTGCCATTGACGAAGGAGGAGATCAAGCAGATTTTAGTCTTGTTGCTACGTTCCGTCGACAAAATGTTGTCCAAGCAAGGCATCATCATGAAGGTGAGTGAGCGAGCGAAGAATCTATTGGCTGATTTGGGCTATGATCCACAGTTTGGAGCGCGACCGATGAAGCGAGTCTTGCAGAAAGAACTAGTGAACGAAATTTCTAAGCGCATTCTCTCTACGGAGTTTGCAGCAGGCGATACGATCTATGTTCACACAGATTATATGGGCTTGACATTTAAGAAAGAACCGTGGAAAGAAGGAGGCGAGGAAGTGGAAGATTTAATTGGGGAGATTAATGAGAATTAGTTTTTGAGACGATAGATATTAGAAGCTAGACAATAGACTATTCCAGCAAGTGCTGATGAACTACTATCGCCATCTAATTTATGCTTTGATAGATTATCTAGTGTTCGATTGGGTCAAGATTGACTTGACGTTCAATAAAAAACTCGCCGCGCAAGGAATAGACATTGTTTTAGAGGAGTGATAGTCAACTCGTACGCTAGTAGAGATGGCTGTCGCTTCGCTAAAACACTTTAAATGTCTATTTTTTTATTAGAGGTTTCCAAGATAAAAATTATCTAAAATATGTCGTTTTGAATTATATCTACATGCGGGATAAGTCTAATATCTAATGTCTAACATCTAATGCCTCTATTAAACTAATAATAGATATGTTTATGGGATATAGATGCCGCTCGTGTTTGCGAGCGGCATTTTTTGTTTCAACTTTTTGTAAAGTAGATGACTACATATCCTCCATATAAAGACAATAGGTAACCAAAGCCTCCTCATCAAACCGCCGCTACTTCTGGCACAACCACCTTCCGACTCCCAGGCAAAACTCCATACAGCTCACCTCCTTTGGAAAACAGTTGATCGACTTTCTTCGTCACACTCTCATCCTGAACCAGTTCAGGCGCATGATGAGGCTTAATGCGCGCATCAAAAATCAACGCGCCACGACAACCCCAATGTTTGAATTCCGTAAAGCTATCGACACCGTAGGTATCATGCGATGGATTGGTGCGCGTGAAAGTTGCCCACAAAAAGTTGTTGAGCGTTTCTGTCAAAAACTGACTATCATCGACGATAACGACCATTGGTATCCGATCCCAATCGAACGCCCGCAAATGATCGGAGAGCAAACGCACTTCCTCTCGACTGCGTTCGTCTCGGAATGGATTGGCTTGTACCGCTAGGATACCAGGTTGCACAAAACGTGGATTAGTGAACCCATTCGGTAAAGAGAAATCGCGTGGTAATTCAGCTGCTAACTCCCGTCGCTTATCACCACAACAAGCAATCACCAACTTCGAGCCCTCATTCCAACCACTTCCAGAATAATCCAAGGTGTCAATCGTCGTGCGCGTCTGAAAATGAAGATCACGCGTCCAATCTACCCGTTCTAGAACATGTCGGAAAAAGTCGCCAATGTCGTGCGTCGTCACTTTTGGGTCATCATCTTTTGCAGCTATAATTAAGAATTTTGCCAAAGACGTTTGCCCCGAACCAATGATTCGATTCGCTTGCGTAATGATTTCTTCTGGTTTGCGCTCACGGAACGGCATATAACGTTCGCTACCAATCGCCAACAATAGTGGATGAACGCCAGCTGCATCTACCGCATTGATTTCATGGATGCCAGGAAACTCTTGCGGTGTGAGTAGCTTCACAATTTTATGAATCAAATAGCCAAAGCTACTATCTTCTTGTGGCGGTCGCCCAACAACGGAGAAGTGCCAAATCGGATTTTTTCGGTGATAAACGTGTTCCACATCCATGACTGGAAAATCATGCTCCAGACTGTAATAGCCCAAGTGATCGCCAAATGGTCCTTCAGGCTTTTTCTCATTTTTTCGTATTGTACCAGTAATCACAAAGTCAGCATCGCTGGGGAGTAGTTGTTGATTTTGCCAGGTATAGCCGTAGCGTCTGCCGCCCAGCATTCCTGCAAACGTCATTTCACTCAAACCTTCTGGCAATGGCATAATCGCCGAAAAGGCGTAAGACGGCGGTCCACCAATGACCACAGACACGCGAAACGGCTCGTCTATTTTATTGTATTCGGTATGATGCACACCAATGCCTCGATGCAACTGATAGTGCATCCCCACCTCTTTATTCATCGCATATTCGTTCCCACTCAATTGCACCCGATACATCCCGATGTTGGATTTCATCACACTTTTTGAGTCAGGTGGTAGGGTGATGACTTGGGGCAAGGTAACAAATGCACCACCATCCATGGGCCAAGATTTGACAAGTGGAAGTTGATCGATGGTCGTTTTTCCGTGTAGAATAGGATTATTGAGCAGTCGCTTTTTGGGCAATGCGGAAAGTGCCGTAAACGGTGCGCCAGTGTAGCGTAATGGATTTTTGAAAAAATTAACTGGATCGGCTTTTAGTTCGATCACTTTTTGGACTTTCTCTAAGGTATGTCGAAACAAAAACTCCGTGCGCTCAAATGTGCCGTATAGATTAGACAATGCTTGAAACGGGCTGCCTTTTACGTTCTCAAAAAGAATCGTTTCGCCCTTCGCGTCAAAAAAACGGCGATGAATTTCTGCCATTTCTAAATCTGGATCAACTTCACTTTTGATGCGAATGAGTTGTCCATTTCGTTCTAAATCCTGTGCGGCTTCGCGCAAACTTCGATATGCCATGTCGTACTATCAGATGGTTCAGCAACGAAAACAGGGAAGTGAGGGAGAGGTTGTCAGAAAATGGGCATAATGAAATCGCAACTATATTATTCCATAGCTTCTATGCGATCTTGGAATACGTTTATAAGCTTATGATCTTTATTGAGTATTAGAACTTCTTCCCACACTTTGTTGATGATGGAAAAAAATTGCTTCATCTTCACATTTCCAAATCTAATATGAATGACTTTAGGAGGAGGTTCTTTTAAGAGTATTCGATTAGAGAAGTCACTATCTTTCGTAATGATAGTCAATCTATGCTCTATAGCATAATCCCAAATTTGACTATCAAGCCATTCATCGTCAATATCGTTTTGATGAATATAATCTGGTGTATTCCAAATTGAAAAATAGTAAGGTAGATTAGCGTCTATCAGGTACTTTGGCATGAATTTAAGCAGCTATAGTCTTGATTACGTAGTTTCGGTTCATCAAATCTGTCGCAAATTTCAGACAGGCAGTAATATCTTCTGCTTCTAAAGCAGGATATTGATATAGTATTTCTTCCGTCTTTTCACCAGCACTCAGAAATTCTAGAATAGTTTGCACTGCAATACGTTTACCACGGATGGTTGGCTTGCCATTGCAAAGGCGTTCATCTAATGTAATTCTATCTGCTATATATTGCATATTCCCTCCTATTTTGTTAGAAAACAGTGGTTTAAAAGTATTAGTTGCTCGAAAATCAGATTTGGTGTTTATATTTCATTTATTCAATAGGTGAAAAAATACAGCGTTTGTAGTATCGTAGATTAACTTATTTACTTCAAATTCGCTTCTCTTACCTTATGCTAAAAGCCCATCAATGTCAGTTTCAATTGCTTCAAAGTCGCTCTTACGGACAAGCTCCTTATGATAGGACTGCCCTGCTGTTATTCCTTTTCAAGCCACTAAGCAAAAGTTCCATAAATCTGAATTGACTCCCTTACCTTCAAATGTAGGCTGGATGATAATCGCTTTGCCACACGCAACCTTCGCAACGC
>CAYLPW010000227.1:0-8026 GCA_964385665.1 uncultured Saprospiraceae bacterium | reverse complement strand
CATAACTCATAAACTACAATTACTGCTTAGCCGTCTCGTCTTCCTCTTCTGCATTCTGAAGATCAGCCGACAAGATGTTGCGCTGTGCTAGATAGGTCCAACCTGCCCAGAAATTAGCAGCAGATGGCGAAAATGCACCTCGGTAATCTGTTCGGTCAAAGAACTCATCGTTGAAAATGCCACCTGAGAAGTTAGGCGCACCTGCATCATTGGTTCTTGGATCTAATCCACCGCTATTGTCATCACGGCTGATCGACTGTACAGGACAAGTTTGTGACAAGTCGTTGCCAGAAGCTGTGAAAATATTCGCTGCTACGTTACGTGCTAAGTTCAATTGGTTGTTCTGTGCGGTAAAGTTTGGATCGGTTGGATCGACTTGACCAGCTGGTGTGATGTTGAACGCGATGCTTGGAATGAACAAAGCACCACCACCGAAGCTACTGTTCTGCACTTGTAGATTCGCTGCTTGCAACTGGGTGTTGGAAGTCAATGGCTGACCAAAGTTCAACTCGACGCGGATACCTGCATTTGACTCACAGAAAATAGAGTTGCGGTAGCGTCCACCTGCATTGTCGCGGAACAAGATAATCTCAGGCTCACCTTCTGGTGCTACGCCTTTTCCGATGTAGGTTACGTTACTGATCGCAGGAACGGTAAATGGCTGTGCATTTTCAGGAGAAGTCGCTCCATCGTGCTCACCTGCGCGGTTAGAACCAGCTTCGTTCGCTCCAATTGAGAACCAGAACTGTCCTTTGAAATTAGACCCTTGATCGTAGTCAAAAGAATCATCGCCACAGAACGCAACGACTGCGTGCTTCACATTGGCGTTGCCACCAAACCACTCGATACCATCGTCAGAGTTCGCGTAAACTTCTACATAGTCGATGATGGTTTCAGAACCAACACCACCTAGTGTCAATCCATTGATTTCTTCATTTTCGATCAATGCTGCTCCACCGTGACGGATAGAAACATAGCGGATAACACCAGAATTGTCTTCTGTATCGTCGCCACCGAATGTGCCTAAGTCGCTACGAGATTCTGGAATTCCTTCAATAAATTCTTCGATGAATCCTTGTGCGTTACGTCCGCTTTCAGGTGAGTTCAATGGTGCATTTCCTAAGATGATTAAACCACCCCAGTCGCCAGTTTCAAACTGTGTTTTGTCAAATGGATCGTTTACGTCGTCATCTTCTGCTGTGAAAATGATTGGATTAGCAGCAGTACCGTTTGCATTGATTGTTGCATCGCGAGCGATGATTAGCGCACTGGCATTGTCGTTGTTGCTAGGTGTTGCCAAACCTTTGATGACTGTACCTGCTTCGATGGTCAAGGTCTCTCCTGGCTCAACAAATACAAAACCATCCAAGAAATACGTATTGTTAGCTGTCCAAGTCTGAGAACCGATGTTTCCAGAAACGGTAACGTCCTGACGATCAACAGTTACTAAGTCGCCGAAGTAGCCATTGTCATCCAATGCTGTCCAACCTAACGCCCAGTTGTTGCTGTTAGAAAATGCACCTAAGAAATTCACATCGTCGATGAAATCGTTATCTACATCAGTTGCTGCACCTAAAGCTGGAGAACCAGCATCCAAACGAGGATCTAGTTGACCGTTTGGCATTCTAGAAATACCACCCAATTGAGGATTGGTGATGCTGTTGTCGTTATCTTGTAGGTAAGTTACAAATTGAGCGTCGCCACCACCGTCAGTATTAATGATTGCTGCTAAGGTGTTGCCTGCGCCAAAGTCAAAGAAGAAATTCTGCTCGAACGTCAAATCACCTTGAAGGAAACGCTGCCAAGAGTCTTGCTCTGAATCGTTATCAATCACAATAGCACCACGTGCGAAGCTAGTAAAGATCGAGTTGTACACCATAGCCGCTGCATCGTCACGTATACGTAGTGCGTCGTTGTTGTCTTCGTTTACCGTGTTGCCACCTGCTCCGATGAAGGTCAAGTTCGCTAAAACTGGAGAAGCTTTTGGCTGCAAATTGGCAGCTTCAGAACCATCCCACTCACCTGCGCGATTCGATAATTCATCCTGCAAAGAGAACCAATATTGTCCATTACCAGCCCAAGACTGATCGTAGTCGAAAGAATCGTCCCCACAGAAAGCAACGACTGCATATTTCACGCTGACTGTTCCTCCAAACCACTCAATTCCATCATCCAAGTTAGCGAATACTTCAACGTATTCAATAGTTGTACCAGAACCAACACCACCAAGTGTCAATCCATTAATTTCATTGTTCGCTTCCAACGCACTACCACCGTGGCGAATAGAAACATAACGTAAGATGCCAGAATCATCTGTTGGGTTATCTCCACCATAAATAGCACGTCCTTCCACAGATGGAATCCCTTCGATGTTAGATGTACCACCGTCCACACCGACTGGCGCGCTACCTAAAATAATCAATCCACCCCAAAGTCCTTTGCGCTCTTTGCCTAAGTCAGAACCATCTTCTACATCATCATCTTCAGCCGTGAAAATGATCGGTGCATTAGCAGTACCATCAGCGATAATGCGACCGCCACGAGCGATAATCAAAGCAGAAGCTTGATCGCCTGTGCTTGGAGAAGCTAACCCTTTGATGACTGTACCTGGCTCAATTGTCAAAGTTGCGCCGTTTTCTACGAATACATAACCATCCAAGAAATACTCATTGTCTGCTGTCCAAGTCACATTGTCGCCAGCGTTGATATCTTCATCTAGCACAACGACGCTAGATACTTCTGCCAAGTTGCCAAAGTAGCCATACTCAGAAAGTGCTGTCCATCCTGTCAACCAGTTGGAACGATTAGAGAAAGCACCTCTGTAGTTAACTTCGCGGATGAAATCATTATCGACATCTTCTACATTGTCTAAAGCTGGAGAACCAGCATTCGGGCGAGGGTCTAACTGACCGTTTGCTGTTCTAGAAACACCACCCAAATCTGGGTTAGTGACACTGTTATCGTTGTTTTGTAGGTAGGTCACGAATGCTGCATCGCCACCACCGTCTGTATTGACTAAAGCTGCCAAGGTGTTGCCTGCGCCAAAGTCGAAGAATAAGTTGTTTTCAAATGTCAAGTCGCCTTGCTGGAAACGCTGCCAAGAGTCTTGCTCCGAGTCGTTGTCAATGACAATTGCGCCACGTGCAAAACCAGTGAAGATAGAATTGTACACTTGCGCAGCCGCATCGTCGCGGATACGTAAAGCGTCGTTATTGTCTTCGTTTACCGTGTTGTCGCCTGCACCGATGAACGTCAAGTTCGCCAATACTGGAGATACCTTTGGTTGTAAATCCGCTCTTTCAGAACCGTCCCACTCACCTGCGCGGTTAGACAATTCGTCTTGGATAGAGAACCAAAACTGTCCATTTCCTGCCCAAGATTGGTCGTAGTCAAAAGAATCATCGCCACAGAAAGCAACAGAAGCGTAGCGGACACTCACCGTGCCACCAAACCACTCGATACCATCATCTAAGTTGGCGAATACTTCGACGTATTCAATAGTTGTTCCAGAACCAACACCACCTAGTGTCAATCCATTAATTTCGTTGTTTGCCTCCAATGCACTACCCGCGTGACGGATAGAGATGTAGCGCAATACGCCTGAGTTATCGTCCGAATCGTTGCCACCGTAAGTTGCGCGACCTTCGATAGATGGAATTCCTTCGATGTTTGAAGTTCCTCCATCCACACCGACTGGTGCGTCTCCCAATACGATAACGCCACCCCAAAGTCCTTTGCGGCTTGCATCCAAATCATCTGGATCGCTGGTGTCATCGTCTTCAGCAGTGAAAATAATAGGTTCAGAAGCAGTACCATTAGCAAAGATCTGTCCTCCGACAGCAACGATCAAAGCAGATGCTTGATCTCCTGTACTTGGAGCAGCGAGTCCTTTAATTACTGTACCAGCTTCAATTGTCAAAGTAGCTCCGTTTTCAACAAACACGTATCCGTCTAGTAGATACACATTGTCGTTCGTCCAAGTAACATTGTCGCCAGCGTTGATTGCGTCGTCGCCAACTGTTACTTCTGTTTGAGCGTACATTCCCGATACAGCCAAAAAGCAAAGTGCGGTTAAGGCTAGCTTAGAGAAATAATTCCTCATAAAGATGTATATATTTAAGGTTTTAAAAAAAAAGTGCTAGGTTCTTTCTGTGCAAAGCATAGGAGTGGCTGGCAAGCAGCGGGTGATCTCTTTTGCTTTACGAGTTGTGTATTAAGTGGTGAAAGAAGTTGTCTGTGAGTTGTTTAACTGAATGCTAATTCTGTGTGAATAAGAATTTACATACCATTTAAAGATATAGAAGGAATGGGGAGAAAGTGTTTAACTCAGCTTTAACAAATGAATAAGTATTCCTTAATTCAATAGCAAATCGTTGATAATGTGGTGTTTGTGAAAATTTAAAATGCTTAAAAAGAGAGAAAATAAATGAAAGTTTGGATTTTAGTAGTCCGCTTTGGTGTTTCCTTGTATTAATTTAGTGTAAAATGAGTTTTGTTCTGTTATCATAGTTTTGGGTTTGTTGGATGTGTTTACTGCAATAATTCAACAAAATAGACTTCGGGTTCGGGTAAGCAAATTCATACGTTGCTGTTTCGTCTCATAGCTAAGAGCTATCCAAATTTGAAACATATAAGGCATATAAGATCATATAAGCTGGCTACCTTCTAAGATTAATAGACTCAGCAGAAGGAAGCTGGAATTTCCTACCTGACGGGGAGTTCGCTGATCCTACGACCGTTCCAGGAGAAATCGTCAGTCGCCTGGATAGTCGAGGCGAATACGAACTAGATACTGGCTTTGTTTTAGCCGCAGGTATGACGTTCCGATCAGGCAAGCTCAATATTCCTGTCAATGTTTTTGTCGTGCCCAGGCGGGGTAATTTCAGGTATGGTGTCTCTTTTGGCTTTAATGCGCGGCGGTAATAGTTGAGAGAAAAGATAGGGAAATCGCTACTCATTAACTTGGGGTCATAATAATTGCGTTAAATAGTTGAAAATAAGTCAGTTAAGTGGAATTCTTCGTCAGGGTCTGAGTCGCTTGCTATATAGTTGAGCACTACGACGATTATTTGTATGTTTTCTGATTCAATTCAGTGGTCTGATTCAGTTACTATATTGTTGTGTTCTGTAATTTCTTAAACTAGCTCATTTCAATTTGAAGAGTGAATCCTAACCATCACTCCATTATTTTCGCACTTTTTATTTGTTAAATTAAAAATATCAGATATATTTGTCGGTGTAACCACTAGAATACCAAATCTTACTTACACAACTTACCTATCCAATTTTACATTTAGATTATTTACCCAAATAAGTAACCCGTATTTATTTATGGCTACCCCTTCCTATAACTATTTTATAAAAGGCGACATATCTGGTATTCAAGAGTTTATCTTCAATGTCAAATCGGAGAAGGCGGCTCGTGTGTTGAAGGCGCGGTCGGTGTTTGTGGAACTAATTGCTAAGTTCGCAGTAGACTATCTACGCGCCAAACTAAAGCAAGAAGTAGATGTGCTCATTGATGGTGGCGGGAACTTCTATCTTTGGGCTAATGTCGAGGAGCTGTCTCTTATCACTGAATTACAACATCAAATCAACGCTGGCAGCCAAAGACATGATGTTTTTCTTGTCCTTTCTATTGTAGAACAACAGTCCGATTTTGCTACGCTTTGGCAAGCCGTGAATCACCAATCTGCACGAGACAAACAAGATATTTTCTTATCTCAACGCTCGCAGCAATCTGCTCTGGATATCTATTCTTTATTCCAACCTTACGACAGTCCATTTACTAGGAAAAAAGTAGGTAAAGCGACTACCTTAGAAGAGTTAGATACAACCCAACTATTTGCACAGCATTTTCCGAAATTGATCGCTAAGGAACTTTCGTTGGAAGGTGTATTCGCTGATCTTCAACTAGACAAACAGTCCTTCGCTTTTCTCAACCAAGCACTAAAACTGCAAGGGAGTGAGCGTATTGACGAGCAAGAAAACATCCTTTTCGCTGATACTATTCATCAAGTTCTACCTACCCTAGCAGGTTTCAATCGAACTTCTACGGAAAAAACTATTCGTACTGTCTATCACAAACAATTAGAAGAAATCTATGAAGATCGTGACGAAAGAATACCTAGAGGCAATAGTGTTGTAGAATTTGAATTATTATCCTACTTCGCCGCAGAACGAACTGGTACAGACAAACTCGGCATCCTAAAAATGGATGTAGACGATCTTGGACAATTGTTCGAAACGGTGCAGACCGCACAGGAAGCAAAAGATAAGTCAATCGCATTGGCTGAGTTTTTTGGGAATAAAACAGTCGAGTTACTAGACGAGCCGCTTCCTACTTACTTATTATCCAATAGCTATAAGGAAGAAGGAAGAGCTTACAAATTTGGTGACAATATCTACACTGTATTTGCAGGTGGAGATGACTGTTTTTTTGTAGGCGCATGGGATGCGATCATTGAGTGGGCATATCGAGTACATGATGCTTTTACGGATCATGTAGAACAAAAACAAATCAATCGGTCGAATGGAAAGCTGGTGACCTTATCGGCAGGTATCGTTCTGGTGCATAAAAAATACCCAGTCGTCCGTTTTGCCAATTTAGCAGAAAACGCCCTAAAAGATGCAAAATCCTATCGGTATCGTAAGGAAGAACAACCGACTAAGAACAAAATTTCTCTATTGGGGGAGGTATTGAGTTGGAAAGACTTTGAAGATGCGCAAAAACATGCCCAAATGTTGAGACAAGCCATTTTGAACGATCAGAATGGCGAGAAGAACTTACGAGCTGCCCTCCAAAAAATACAAAGCAGCAAAGAGCAATTTGACCAACAACATCAATGGGCGAAGGAAGGAAATCTGAAAGTAACGAAAGTTTGGCGGCTGTTTTATACCACTCGACAGTATATCAAAAAACCCAGAAGACGTCAGGAAAATCGTGCTGATGAGAGTTATGATATTAACTTACTACAACAAGAAGAGATATATCGCGAACAACGTAAAGCAATGGTCAACCTGGTCGTCAATTACTACCAATCATTGATGCGTGCTTTTAAAGGAGAACCGACCAATCCGATGAAGTATCCATTGATTGCACGATGGGTGGAATTATTAACACGAAACAAAAATGGAAATGAGTAACTACAACAAAAACCGCAGAGGAGGAGGCAACTATGGGAATAATCGCAGAAACGAGCCAGCTAAGTTAGCCATCGAAAAGGAACAAGTCTTAAGCTTTTCAGAGTCCGCTAGTCACGAACTCATTGATCAGATCAATAGCTACACCAAAAATGGTAAGATTTCGACGACTCAGCTCCGCAAGTTGTACAATTTGATGCGTAAGCATTCGGCAGAACAAGCACCCATTCTTCGTGCTAAAATTGCCTATGTCAAAGCACGTACGCAGTCCGAATTCAGGGATATGAAATTACTCCTCGATTTGGTCGATCAATCCTTGCAAGCTATCGGGATGGAAGACAAAGCCAAATACGATAGCTTAATCGACTTTTTGGAAGCCGTAGTTAGCTTTCAACGCCTCAATGGGGACAACAATAAGTAAATCAAGAAACCAGTCAAATCAAAACAAGCATGAAAAAATTATTGGGCAAAATCATCGTCACAGGCAAAATTGAGACGAAAAGCGGATTGCACATTGGTGGCTCCAAAGCAGCGATGGAAATAGGTGGTGTAGACAATAGTGTTATCAAAAATGGAGACGGCAAACCATACATTCCAGGTAGCTCACTCAAAGGAAAGTTAAGATCACTACTTGCCAAACGAGAAGGATCGGCAGCGATCACTAAGCGAGAAGCTAAAGACCGAATTTCAGATGAATCGCTCTACATCGGCGACTTATTTGG
Organism: uncultured Saprospiraceae bacterium; assembly: GCA_964385665.1. Taxonomy (GTDB): domain Bacteria; phylum Bacteroidota; class Bacteroidia; order Chitinophagales; family Saprospiraceae; genus JAAUTG01. Next base: position 161 of record CAYLPW010000227.1, on the reverse strand, counting down.
ACTACCTGCTAACAACAAAGACACCCAAAAATATTCCCGTTTATTTGTACGCGATGCTATGCTGGACGAAGACGCTATGGAGGAACTAAAAGCAGCGGCTAGTCTCTACGATATGGAATTTGACTACTCAGATGTCAAATGGGAAAATGTCATCGACCGAC
>CAYLPW010000226.1:0-8143 GCA_964385665.1 uncultured Saprospiraceae bacterium | reverse complement strand
AATCCTATATCGTCCATCGCCAAAAAGTGAAAGCCATCGAAGGCAATCAAGTTAAACTAGCGGATATGACATTGCCGATAGGGAAGAGTTATGCGATGTTGGTGAAGGAACGCTTGGTGTAGATGGATTAAATAGTGTCTTCTATTCAAAAGGGGCGGATAGAATTTTCAGGAAATTACCTGACTGTATGACTTTGGTACAATTCATTACCAATTCTGCCAAATTTTAGTAGATTAGTCCATCTAAAGCGAAAGTATGACTTGCAAAAATTGTGGACATCGCATAAGTGAGAACTATTGTAGTCACTGCGGACAGCGTACAGATGTAGATAGAATTAATTGGACTAATTTTTTGGAAGATATTTCAGAGGGTCTTTTTCAAGTCAATAAAGGGTTCTTCTATACGTTGAAAGAACTATTTACTCGACCTGGGCATAGCATCAAAGAATTTTTGGATGGTAAACGCAAACGGCATTTCAAACCAATTGCTTATCTAGTGACTCTATCTACTGTCTACTTTCTGACTGCTCAAGTAGTAGATCAACCGACTTGGATAGACGATGGTGCGGCAGGTTTCATTGATTTTGGAATGACCGAAGAGGAAATAGAGGAATCAATTGCCTTAAGGACGTTGAATTGGTTCTCGAAGAATTACACCTACGTCACATTATTGTTAGTACCCGTTTATTCTTTAGGGTCTTATTTATTTTTTCGAAAATTCAACGCGAATTATCTAGAGCATATCGTCATCAACGCTTACATTACAGGGCAACAAGCTATTTTTTATGCATTATTTACAATCATCGCCATTTTTCCTGAAAACAACTTCTTAGAAGCTATTCCTTTACTGATTGCTGTTGCTTACAACTTTTGGGTATTCAGACAGCTTTTTGCACAAGGACATTGGATTATTCATATCCTTCGATTTACCATGACTTACGTACTGTATTTTGTCTTTAGTCTTGCGATGGTATTAGTCATGATTGGCATTAGTGAACTGTAAAATTAATTCTATCTCATGCGATTTCTATTAATACTACTTTTTTCTCTACCCTCTTTAACCTCCTTCGCCCAATTCCAGCAAGTCAACGGCTGGCAGTATATCGAGGTCGACAACAGCAAGCAAAAATGGGGCGATTGGGCAGCTCCAGATTGGTTACGTTATTTCGGTTTAGACATGATGGACGTCAACGGTGATGACTACTTAGACATCATTTCAGGACGCTACATTTACCACAATCCTGGGGGTGATATGGATGGCAAGTGGCAACGCTACGAACTTCCCGATAACGTCGATGCGATATTAGCGATGGATGTGGACGGCGACGAAAACGCAGACATTATCGCGCAAGCACTGCCCAATATCTATTGGTTTGAAGCAATGGATGCAACTGGTAAAAACTGGACGGGTCGTATCATCGGGGCAGTGCCAGCGACTAGTCACGTCAATAGTCAAGGCTTTGAGCGTGCGCAGATTGTGCCAGGTGGAAAAGAGGAATTTTTGATTGCAGGAAATGGAAATATCTACCTATTTGAGATTCCAGAATATCCCAATCGAATGCGCTGGAGAAGTACGTTAGTTGCTCAAAATACCTCTGACGAAGGCATTGGCGTAGGTGATATTGACGGCGATGGCGATCTAGATATTGCAGCAGGTCGACGACCGAATGGAGAAGACGAACCGCTCACGGTCGTTTGGTTTGAAAATCCTGGAACGATTCGCCCCAATTGGTTATCAATAGAAATAGCAAATAGCGAACATCCCATAGATCGAGTGAAAATTGCCGACCTCAACGGTGACGACAAAGCCGACATCATCATCACTGAAGAACGCTATCCTGGCCTGGAAGCCGATGCGCATTTGTATTGGTTGGAACAAAAAGATGCCGAAAACTGGGAGCGACATACCATTGTGCAACAATATTCAATGAATAATTTGGATGTGCAAGACATAGACGGCGACGGTGATATGGATTTGGTGACCAATGAACAAAAAGGAAAAGTATTTGAAACCCAGCTTTGGGAAAACAACGGTTATGGAGGATTTGAGAAGAAGATGATTGACACTGGAAAAGAAAATCATTTAGGCACACAGTTTGCCGACATGGATGGCGATGGGGATTTGGATCTAGTCGGCGCAGCTTGGGACAATTACCGGTTCATGCACTTATGGCGCAACGATCAAATTGATAACCTCTTTGACTGGGAACACCTAAGCACGGCACAATACGAACTCCCTCGCACCAATGGTAGCACCGAACAAACGGCTTCTTTAGTGACCGACATCAATGGCGACGGCATCAACGACATTTTGATCACTGACCGAACGATTGCGCCCTCTGTCATCGCTATGATCTATACTAAAGCAAGTTGGGAACGCTACATTATTGACGATACGAAGTTGCGCATCGAAGCAGGTTCAGCAGCACACGACATCGACGGAGATGGTGACATGGACATCGTATTTGGTGGCGAGTCGCAAAGCAATGAACTCTGGTGGTGGGAAAATCCATCGCCCAATTTGAATCCGAAAACAGCTTGGAAAAGATATACCATCAAGAAAAGCGGAGGTACGAAACATCACGATCAGGCCTTCATTGACTTTGACGGAGATGGGCAAAAAGAGCTAGTGTTTTGGAATCAGGGCAGTAATGGGTTGTTCTACGCCGACATTCCTGAAAATCCAAAAGGTATAGAGCAGTGGAACTATCAGCCAATCTATACTTACAGCGGCGACAGCGAAGTACCACCACGGAGTCAATATCCAGCTTGGCGCAGCACCAACGAACACGAAGGCTTATTCGCGATGGATATGAATGGCGATGGTGTAGACGACATTGTAGGTGGTGGACGCTGGTTTGAATATCAAAATGGTACATTCAAAGTTCACGAAATTGACCCAACGTATACTTTTACACGTGCAGCTGCTGGCGATCTCATTGAGGGCAATCGACCTGAAGTAGTGATGGTTGTTGGCGATGGTATCGGCGACTTGATTTTATACGAATGGAAAAATGGCAAATGGCAAGATCGCGTCTTGATCGAAGATGTATATAACGGACATACGCTAGATGTGATTGACTTCGATGGCGATGGACATTTAGATATTTTCAATGCTGAAATGCGATTTGGAACGGCAAATCTACTCTCCGAAATCTGTATTCTACTAAGCGATGGAAAAGGTAACTTTCGTAAGCATGTGGTCGCCAAAGGCTATGGCGTACATGAAGGAAAACTGGTGGATTTGAATGGCGATGGGAAGCTAGATGTATTGGGTAAACCCTATACGTGGCAAGCACCGCGCTTGGATATTTGGTTGAATAAAACGGAAGACTAAGACGATGGATTCAAAGGCTACTTTCTTGTTCGTTTATGGCACGTTGATGGACGCGGCGACGAGTCGAATCGCTACTTACTTGCATCAAAACAGTGATCTGATCGGGCGAGTGAGTATTCCAGGTAAATTATGGGATTTGGGCAGTTATCCAGCAGCCACTTACGAGCCAAACGCTCACACGAAAGTGTTTGGACAACTGTTACAGCTTAGAAAAGCAGACAAAATGCTCCCACATTTGGATGAGTATGAAGGGATCGGCACAGATTTGGAATACGAACGAAAGTTGATCGATATTGAATTGAACAAAAAAACATATCGCACTTGGCTTTATCATTATATCGGAAGTACAAGCCTGCTAACAAGCATTCCACACGGCGATTATCGACAGTTTCTAGCGCAACCGAACTGCCCCCACTGGGAATTTATTCGGTCTGTCTGAAACTCTTTTCAAAAAATAGAGGTTGATGTGTACGAAAGTTCTTACTTTTGTCGTCCTTTTCAGCGAGAAAGGGAGAAATGGTCTCGTAGCTCAGCTGGATAGAGCAGCTGACTTCTAATCAGCAGGCCGCAGGTTCGAATCCTGCCGGGATCACAACATGAATTGTTAAAACGCTGATAATCAGTTAGTAACACTTCAAACAGTTCACTAAAAATTTAGAAAGGGTAGATGGATTCATCTACCCTTTTTTATTATCACTCGCTTTCCATCACGGCTTCAGTCAGTCGCTTTAACAAGCCGTCCACTCAACAGCAATTGACCAGTTGATCGATCCACAACTTGATAAAAGTACAATCCTGAACTATAATAGTGCATATCATAATCTACGTAGCCGTTTTCAGGAATAATCTTGATCGTCGGAGCTTGTCAGGATTGTCGAAGGTTGCACCTTCGATACAATAGGCTCATCTAGCTTTGCAAATGTGATGAGCATATATTCAGCTTGATGATAAACAAAGCTGATCGGATAAAAAGAAGGAGTCAGAAAGACTTTGACGTGTAGCTCGCGTAGGTTTTATGTAGGTATCTCCATCTTCCCGATCCTTTGTTCTAAAAATTTCTTATGGTGATAGTTAGGAATAGATCAAACAGATAAAAAGTAATACTTCAAACCCGTCCCACTCCCTAGTATCAGATTACACTTTTATAGACGAATTTTTTTTAAAAAAGATACATCTATGAAAAGGGAGGACACAAAACCGAAGAGAGTAGTAGTTGTGGGGTTTTTAGCCAATAAACTTAATAAATATAGGGCTGAAACCTATTTTTCCGAATAGTAAAAAGCGGTAAAATGCTATGTCACTTTATGAAAAAATTAACTAATAACACTATCCAACAACCCAACCGCCAAACTCAACTGTACGCCAGCCCGCTTCAAGTACGCCACCCAGTCCGACCAATGATCAATGTCTGTCAACGCGGGTAGTAAGTGGACGTTCCAATCATGTGCTTCAATGATAGATAGGGTATGAGGTAGTACGCTTTCACTACTCCAAGCAATGTCAGCAAACACTTCAGGATGAAAACAATTCATGCCCAATAAATAATAACCACCATCTGTCGCTGGACCTACTACAAAGTCATTGGTGTCCAATGCCTGAAACGCTTGTTCGACTAAATCAACAGATAAATCGGCGCAGTCACTTCCGATGACAACTACTTTCTCGTGATCTACAAAGGCATCCTGAAATCCTAAGCGCATACGTGTCCCTAAATCACCTTTAGCTTGCCGCTTCTTCTGAAAATGGGTGTTCGACCATTCATCTTGATCGTCAATAAATTGGCTGTAATAGAGATGGCGTTGGGCATTGACCTGAGAAGCGACAGAGCGGGTGTGCGAAAGCAGTTCTTTATATACGCTTAGTGCCTTTTCATCGCCCACCGTCTGAGCGATGCGCGTTTTCGCTTTTCCTAATTCGGGATTTTTAATAAAAATGAGTAAAACATTGCGAGGAGCAGTCATAAAAAAATAAGTCGTCTGTGTGAATCGTTTAGGTGGTTCTCCTTGTATGGGAACTTTGATATAAGGTTGCCAAAGAAACAAAAGTTTGCCATGTTCAATAACATATATCGACTCATCGTCATTATACTTTGCTTCCCTGTCACTATATACGCACAAATAAGTGCAAACGGATTACCACTTTCGGAGCATATTCGTACCTATCCGATAGAGGTCTTGAATTCTGACTTTCGAGATGTTAATTTATCCATTACGCCCGATGGTCAATATTTGTATTTTATGTCAGGACGTGGCGGTACAGTTTGGTCGGTCAAAGATCGAGTGACATTCCGTGGCAAAACAGAATACGATGGTGACATTTGGTATAGCGAAAAGCAGGATACGAGTTGGGCGAAACCAAAATACTTGCCCTCAGGCATCAATACCAGTAGAGGAGAAGACGAACCCAATATTTCCCCCGACGGACAGACGGTCTACTTTCAAAGTTGGAATAATAACTGGATGCAAACTGGAGGTCCTTACTATCGTGCAGAATTGTACGGATCGCGCTGGCAAAATCCAGCTGGACTATTTGGTGGTATTCATCGGTTCTTTATGGACAGCATGCTGTACTACAATCAATTTGCAACGGATGGCATGGCCATTTCTCCGAACGGACGTATCTTTATTGTGGCTGCTGGCGAAAATTACGATGGCGATCTAGACCTGTACATTAGCCGAAAAGGCAACACTAACAAATGGTCGTATCCGAAACGATTATCCATTAGTACACCTTACGACGAGCGTTCCGTCTTTATAGCTGGCGACAACCGAACGATCTATTTTGGTTCTAGTGGACATGGTGGGTCGGGTGGATTAGACATCTTCAAAGCTACATTAAATGAGGACGATAGCGTCACTGATTTGATTAATATTGGGACACCTTTCAATACCGATCAGCACGACTATGGCTTCATTATTGGCGCGTTAGGAAACGATGCTTATTTTGTCCGCAATAGTGATATTTACTACGCCAACTTAGGCGAAGCGAGTGAATTGATTAAGCCACAACCCACACTCCTCATCAATGGTATCGTCAAAGACTGCAACGGCCAACTAGCGCAAGCTAGAGTAATGCTGTACGATTTGGGCAGTAGCCAACTCCTTGCCGAAGCGCGTAGTAATGCCCTCACGGGTGCGTATGCTTTGTCTATTCCCTATGAAATGGGCAACTACCGTCAACGCTTTGAGTACTTCATGGATACGACCGTAGTAAATAATGATTTTGTGGTAGCAGAAGGAGGAGAACAAAAGCGGTTTTTTACTATCGAACCAGAATGTCCGAAACCCATCATTGAACCTCCAATCACAAAAGCTGTACTACCTAAGTTGGACACACTTATCCGAGTCTATTTTGATTTCGATCAGGATCAGCTGACTTCGATGGCTACACAACAGTTGGTGGAATTGCAACAATTGTTATCCCATAATAGCGAATACCAAATCACCATCATTGGACACACAGATGCTAAAGGTTCTGATGCTTATAATATGAATCTCTCTCGAAGACGTGCACAGACAGTCCTTGATTTTTTGGCGATAGCACCACAACAAGAAGTTGATTTTAAAGGCGAGCAAGAACCAGCTATGGACAATGATACTGCTGCACACCGAGCGATGAATAGACGAGTAAGTATTCGTGTGGTGGAGCAATAGCTAGTGCTAATTTTTTATACAAGTATAGCAACTGTAATCAATGCTCCTCTTCATTACGCAGCCGTTCACCACTATGGACATACCAATGCAGATGCTTACTGGTTTGGTAGCTTCCTACATTTGAGGAGATACGGCAGCCTCCATATTTGTGTTCAAATAGAGCAGTCACTACTCGAATCGCTTCAAAGAAATCGCAATTCAGCTTATCATTTCCAGAGTAGGTAGCTAGTGACTCAATATGTGTTTTAGGAATAATCACTACATGATATTCCCAATAGGGGCGCGTATGATAAAATGCCATCACCCGTTCCGTCTCGAAGACCATATCTACTTTTAATTTGCCCGGTATGATTTGGTCGCAGTATATGTCTGTTGTATTCATAATGAAATAAGATGTAGTAGAAGAAGGAACAGTTACGAATGTCAAAGTAAAACTGGGTCATCATGGAAAACAACAACAACCTAGTGGAAGATATAGATTTCTACCATCAGCAAAACTAAATTTTAAACAGTTGCGTTCTATCTATACAAATGAAACCCGTTTTTCCCCTATCGCCAAAGAATTATATGTTCATGGGATTATAATTTGTTAATAGTAGGTCGTGCCGCTGAATCCGTGGTACGACTTTTTTTGTTCCTTCCCTTTTTCTCAATTTTCCTATACTTTTGTCCTCACTGAATAATACCTTTGCTAATAATATAATTTCAGTCAATAAATAGTAGAATGGTGACTGAAATAACTACTACTTAAACCCATATGTCATAAAAGCCGATATTTGACTACAAAGTGCTGAATAGCTAACAGCTAACAGCTAACAGCCAAAAGCTAATAGCCAGAAATGAGAGTATATTTAGACAACGCAGCAACTACTCCTTTAAGTCCCAAAGTCATCACCGCCATGACCGAAGTGATGCACAATGAATACGGAAATCCATCCTCCATTCATGCCGAAGGTCGTCAAGTCCGTGCCTTGATAGAACAAGCTAGAAAAAAGGTAGCGAACAGTATAGGTGCATCCATTGGCGAAATTTTCTTCACCTCCGGCGGTACAGAATCTAATAACATGGCACTCAAATGCGCTGTCCGTGATCTAGGCGTGCAGCGTATTATTTCTTCCCCTATCGAACATCACTGTGTCTTGCATACGTTGGAG
>CAYLPW010000225.1:0-8147 GCA_964385665.1 uncultured Saprospiraceae bacterium | reverse complement strand
AAAGACTGGAAGTAAAGTTATGCTTATTTCTATCACACATCCAGCTATCGTGTTGCCATTGCACTGATTGTCGGCAGCTACTCATATTTGCTTTGGGATGAATTTTCGCATCGAGGAACGTAAGAAAGATGTATGTTCAAAATCAAATGTAGAATAAGGGATAGTTACTTCTGGTACACAACTGATAGTTGTTTAATTTGCGTTAACGTTGCATTGTGAAATTAAGTGAGCGCGGGTGCTTCATACCCAAACTGCTCGATTTCAAAAGCAAACAGCTCGTTGACTAGAGCAATACTCTCCTCATCGTATAACGAAGCGGCTTGTTCTTTAGGGCGGACACCACCTTTGTAGTGAGGAATGCGATGTTGCTCGAATGGAATACCAACGCGGTCACAAACTATCTTGATGTCCTTTGCCAGATGCTCGTATCGGATAAAAAAATCAATGCACAGTTCGCCATCTATAAAATACTTATCACTGTCGATGTGCATGCCACCATTTCGCAACCATTCTTTAAACTGCTGTTGTAGACCTGGTGGTTGACCTTTGTGTACTAGCTGATAATATTTTTTCAATATCCGTCTTCGATAGTAATACCAGCGCGATTGATTAGGTAATGCTTTACGCTGAAAATGAAAGGCAGAGACTACTTTATCGAACGGATCTCGAACTACGCAGAACTTAAAGTAACGATTCCACTGCTCTTCGTTGTCAAGTCTTTCTTTGATGAGTTTCGCTGGCATATGATTCCACCACTTCAATTGAGTCACATCTTTAGGATAGCCTCTATATCCGATAGCACCAGCTTCCGATTCGTACGCGGGACGGGTGTGTTCTTGCTGCCACTCCCCTTCAGACATACAGTACGGTTCAAAGTAGACTTCTACGGAAGTGCTAGCTGTCTTGTACGTTTTAGTGTAAATGAATTGCTTACGGTGGCTAATCAGCATAGACGAAAAACTAAAAAAGCCCATTCGTATTGTACAAATGGGCTTTGTTATTAAAGTGGTGTGGGGCGGAATCGAACCGCCGACACATGGATTTTCAGTCCATTGCTCTACCAACTGAGCTACCGCACCAGCTAACCGCTTTCTTTCTAACGGGCTGCAAATTTATACGCTTTTTTGGTTTTGTCAAATAAAATACAAAAATCTTTTTCATTTCGTTCCTCAATCTAGTACATAATAGTAGCTATAAATAGAGCGTGGACAACTTACCCATTCGCCCTACCTAAATAACGGTATATTGTACGTAAATTTGCATATGGCTGATCCTCTCTTTATCTTCGGAGCATCAATTTAGCTTACCTGAATCACAACCCAGTCACACGTTTCCCGAACTGAGGAATGGTAAAACAATACCTTTTCTGTTTATTATTTTATCGTTTATAAGGTATTTTAATCATTATCAGAACTGTAGAAAGTGAATGGTCGAACTTTGAATGAACGCACGTACTTCATTCAGAACGACTAGTTATAATTTTTACCGTTTGTCAAACTATCGCACTATGAATTTATATGTAAAAATTATTGGGCTTAGTCTGCTCGTATTGGGTACATTAGGCGAAGCACAAGCGCAAATCAACCTCCGCAAACTAAAGCAAAAAGCAGAACGTGCTGTTGACCGAGCAGTGGATCGAGTCATTGACCAGAAAGTAGACGAAGCCTTTGGAGTAGAAGGCAATAGTAACACGTCGTCCACTAATCGTAACAGCAGTACGAATTCGATAGATGGAAAAGGACAGAAACTAACTCCTCCCGATGTCAACGAACATCTGACTGACGCTAACACCGCTCTGAGCTCCAATGACTACAGCGCTGCTAAATTTAATATTCAGCAGGCTATTCTAGGTGTAGAATTAGAGATTGGTTATGCCATATTAGATGACCTGCCAAAGACGATTCAAGGTATGAGTTTCGACGAAGCAGAGGATCAAGTAACGAGTTCAGGCGCAGGCTACTTGGGGTTCACGCTAGGACGTGCTTACAAAAGCAAAAGCAAGGCACTCAATTTTAGTGTCGTAAGCAATAGCATGCTAGTTGCCTCTTATAGTAGCATACTTACTAACTCCACCTACACTGATGGCGAAGGCGAGCAAAAACGTGTAAATATCGAAGGTAATACTGGTATTTTGACCTATGATGATGGTAACTATGAACTGGCATTACCTATCGGCAGTAGTTCCGTTATGCTATTCGACTGCGACGGATTCGCGGACGAGAACGAAGTCACTACTACTGTCCAATTGTTTGATATTAGTGGTATCAAAAAACTATTGGGCGAGCAGTAATCATCTTAATCTGAGTTCATCTTATAATTTATACAAAATGAAAATATCTATAATAGGGTTGCTACTGTCGTGTAGCATAGGATTGTGTGCGCAAGATCAATTAGCAACACATATGAATGCTGCTCAAAGTAACTATCAGTCTGGCAATTTGGAGGAAACTCGTTTTGCCTTACAACAATCGCTCAACGAACTATACTTATTGATTAGTAAAGAAGTGCTGGAAGTGCTGCCTCAGCAGTTAGGAGAAGCGCAGGCGGTCGGTGATGCCGATCAGTATAACGGGGCTTTGTTGGGCTACAATGGCGTTTTCATTGACCGAACGTACACAAGTAGCGATCAGCAGAAAAACATCAACGTCTCGTTAATCCATGACTCACCACTGATGAGTAGTTTAGGTACGTTTTTGGCCTCTCCTATTATGACGATGGCGACAGGGCGAAAGCGACTAAAAGTTGATGGCTATAAAGGGGCATTGGAACATGAAACAGACGACTATGTACTGTATATTCCTTTCTCACAATCTTTGTTGACCGTTACGTTTAGTGGCTATGATAGTGAAACAGAAGTGGTTGGCTTAGCGAATCAGTTACCTGTATCGAAGGTCGTTTCTGTTGTGGAATAAACTGTAAAAGCTGCTTTTGCTAGCTTACACGTTTTTAGAGCGAAGTACGTTTAAGGTCAGGGGGTTTGCGTTGAAGTAAAGCCCTGATTTTGTTGCTCATCCGTTCTAAAACATCATCAATCAGGGAAGGATTAAAGGTGGTGTGATCTTGTTCATTCCACACTGCTCATGGCTCATGGTCTACTACTCAAAATCCAGTTTCCGCCGACCTGAAAATAGACCGCTTTCGGAAAGATACGTTTAAATATCTGCTGAAAGAAGGTTTCCGCTTGCATACGATTGGTATCGCCGAGCGTAAAGCAGTTGTATAAAACTCGTCCATTCTCTTTGCATAGATCACGCAGCTGCTCTACATATGGTGTAGATCGAAAATGTTCGGCAGTTGTTTGATCGAGGAATACATCCATACAAATCAAGTCATACTGTTCATCAGCTTGAAGTACATACGCGTAAGCATCTGCCTCTATAGTGGTGATGGAGCTTTGTAGATGAGAAATGATGTATTTTCCAGCTAGATAAAGCACCGATTCATCAATCTCAACGGCTGTGTATTGATATTGGCGGTCAAACTCTCGTTCCAACATCAAAGGAATACTTCCTAAACCAAAGCCCAGTAATAATACATTCGCACCCAGAGGAGGTAACTCTATTTGTTGAAATGTCCGATAGAAATTGGAGTATAAATCTTCGTAAGAGTAGATGGCATTGGCAGTCGATAGCTGATAGCGACCATCCATAATGCTGACATACAAGTGCGGGTTGTAGTCACTCCGTACGCTTTCCACATGGATTTCCGTCCAGTAGCTCAGCCAACGCTTCCACCAAACTATATTGTTGTTGGCTCCCACGTTCTATACCTTGCTGTTTGTTCAAATAGATGAATCAGTATCAAGCGATCTTCCGCTTCCAGTTGCTGATCGCGGCGTTCATATATGCGTTCTATCAGATCAATTGCTTTTTCTAATGCATAGGTAGCTCTCGCTTCGCCGCCCCAAGAAAAAGAAGGAATAAACTTCGGTAGTAATCCATCTCCAAATACATTGGCATTGATACCGACAACACTTCCCGTATTGAAACTACTATTAATAGCACAACGCGAATAGTCGCCCATCACTAAGCCGCAGAACTGAAGCTGTGTAGATACATAGTCTTTTGCTAAGTAACTCCATTGTTTGACAGTACTGTAGTTGTTCTTTAAATTGGATGCACTGGTACCAGCTCCTATATTGCACCAATTACCAATGACGGCGTTGCCGAGATAGCCGTCGTGACCTTTATTAGAATAGCCTTGAAAGACGACATTTTTAATCTCTCCGCCGACTCGACAATATGGCCCGAAGGTACTGCCTCCATATATCTTTGCTCCCATCTTGACGATGCTTCCTTCGCAAAGTGCAATCGGACCACGTAGAACGCTTCCTTCCATTATCTCGACCTCTTTCCCAATGTAGATGGGGCCATGTTTCGCGTTTAGTGTGCAGCATTCTACACTGGCTCCCTCTTCCACAAAAATTTGATCTTCACCCATCACCCAATTGCTCTCTGTCAAGGATGCCGATAGACGACCTTGCGTGAGTAATGTAAAGTCGTTTTCAATTTCTTGTGCATTATAAGTAAAGACATCTGTCAAGTGCATCAGCTTAGTGAAGGCAATATCTACCAGCTCGTACCCTCTCAACTCTTCGATTTCTTCATCGCGCATCAATAATTTGATCTGCTTTTCATTGAGTCGAGTAGCGACTAGTTCGCCTTGATGCAGAATAGCTTCGCTTGGTTGTAGACTTAATATAATAGAACACAGCTGCTCGTTAGGCAAAAAAGAGCTATTAATAATGTAATTATCTGCTTCTATATGAATAGGAAACTTGGTACTCAAGTACTCTTGGGTAATGTAGGAAGTTTTGCCATTTAGCCACGTCGCCCACTTTTCTTGAATAGTCAATATACCTAATCGAAGACCACCTAACGGGCGCGTATACGTCAGTGGCAAAAACCGCTCTCGGCTATCGTCGTCAAATAAAATGAGATTGAGCATACTAATAGACTATTAAATGTACAATCAAAAATGGATAGGGTTAGTGCATTACTTTGTAGACGGGGAATTCATGCATTTGATGGCAAAGATGCTAACAATTGAAAAATCAACAAAAAAAGCTCTAACCTTTCTATAGATTAGAGCTTTTCGTGCATTCAATGAATGCTAGAGAACAGCAAGATCAACTAAGACTCTGTTGTTGTCTCCTCTTGATTCGTTTCTTCTTCGCCACTACGCTTAGTAAAGCGAGCAAACTTCTTATTGAACTTATCAATACGTCCTGCACTATCAACAAACTTCATTTTTCCAGTAAAGAATGGGTGCGAATCACTTGAAATTTCCACTTTAATTTGTGGATATTCATTACCGTCTTCCCAAGTCATGTTATCACGTGCGGGTGCACAGGATTTACCTAAAAAAGAAGTGTCAGTAGAAATGTCGGTAAAAACGACTGTTCTATAATTTTCTGGATGGATATCTTTCTTCATAATTATTTTCAATTTCGGAGCGCAAAGATAATGGTTTTTCTAGTTTTATGAAGTGTTCTCCTTACTTTTTTGTGTAAAGTGGTGGATTCATTCGACAAAATGGTCAAATTCAGTTTCTTTGTAGTACCTCACTCCACCTTATTGTACGCTATACTGCTCTGCTTATGTCTATTAAGAAAGTACTCTATTGGATTCCAACAGTCCTGTTCTACATCGTGTTTGGCAGCGTTTTGGGTATTTTTCATGTGTTGCAGCTTATTGGTCTAGCTATTGGCTATCGGGTACATAAGATAGTGGTAGACGCCATGATCCATTGCTTGAATGCTAGTTTACTTGTCGTTGGAGCGCGTCGCTTTGTGGAGTGGAGAACAGATAGCTTTCCGACGGATAAACCGATGCTGATCGTCAGTAATCATCAGAGCATGTTTGATATTCCTAATATTGGGGCTATTCTCATGCGTCATCATCCTAAGTTTATTTCTAAGGAAAGTCTATCAAAAGGGATTCCAAGTATTTCTATCAATATTCGAAGAGGTGGCTCCATCTATATCGATCGGAAAAATAAGGAGGAAGCAATCCAAAAGATAGAGAACTTCGCTATTTACTTGAGTGTCAACAACTTCGCAGGCAGCATTTTTCCAGAAGGTACACGTACGCACGATGGGAAAGTGGCTGATTTTCGCAGAAGTGGAGTAGCGACGATGTTGGAATTGATGCCTGAAGCCACTATTGTCCCTTTAGTGCTACAGAATTTTTGGCAGTTGGGTAAGTATCGGATGAAACCAATACCCTTTGGGTTGAACCTACGAACAACAGTCCTACCCGCAGTTGATCGAACAGGAAAAACGACAGACGAAATTATTGACGAACTAGAAAAAACCATTCGACAAATCGCCCACGAGCAAGTAGAAAGTTGACTATATTTTTATATTCTGCATTCTCTCTTTTCTGCCAAATAATACATTAATTCTACTATTTACTACCTCTCATCTAATTTATTTTGGTATCTTTTACAAAATTTCGTATTATGTAGATATATATAACCAAAATATATTGACATGTGTAAACATATAGAGCTAATAGCAACTAGACACGCTTATAAAAGAGCAAAAGAACGATTGAGCTGGAAACCAAAAACGCTTGATCGAATGCTGCATAAAATACATGCGGAAGGTGTCTCTCGCCGAGAAGCAAAAGGCAAACTGAAGAAATACATGCTTCAACAACGCGTCAAGTATAAAAATAAAACGTACGCAAAGGTGTATGGTGAAGTGATTTATTTTTTCTACCGCCATCAGCTCATCACTATGTATCGGCTAGACAATGAGTACATTAAGTACGTAGAGTTATGTAGAGCAGCGTGAGGGAAGGTTGTCGTGCATACCTGGAACAAGGTGCTATTGAGTGGGCGACTGCGAGCCTCTGCTGTTCGATGGAGGAATTTGGAGAATCTAGCATTCCTTACTTGCTTTTTCTTGACAGTGAAAAACAGTTAACACCCATCAGCTTTCGACAACAACTATGCCGATAAAAGAGAATAGGAAGTTATATGTTGATAACTTCCTACCCTTTCGATTCGATACCTATCATTACCCCTTCTTCCTTCCAAACAGATCGCTCTTCTTTTCATCCAAAATAGGATACTCTCGTGGTGGTTCGTTGACTATCGTGTTGAACATTTTGGGAACGTATTTCCAATAACCATTCTCATATCGATAGCCCTCAAACGTACCGTCGGGAATATACATTGGTCGTGCGCCAGGAATATCTTCACTAGCAGTGGTTGGCATTAAATGATCGAAGATAACGGCTTCCTCAAACTCATCGTAATTACAGACAATCTTTGACTCTGCGGAATATTCTAGTACGACTCGACTTTTCGCTTTACCACGCGGGTCAGCAGGCTGAAATACAGGTGCACCAAATTGAGCCTTTCCATCTTTTATCATCAAGACATCTACTAACTTCCGTTGCGCATATTGTTGCAGGTCGTTGTGTCCAAATGCCATGGCACGGTCGCGTCGGGCGTTGTCTTCGTAGCGTTGTACCTTCTCATACCCGTCGTACCCGAACAGCAGATACTTCTTTCCTTCAGGCGTGTCGAATGGTTTGATGTTGTAATAGAGTGCTCCGTACCAATTTCGATTGTCCGTCTGTAAATACTCAATATCCTCCAATTGAAACGAGCGGTCTACTAACGGAAATAGCTGCAAATCTGGAGTATTCATCTGAATGGCGCCATAGTACCTATATTCGGAGCTATCGACATACAACTGCCAGGTAAAGACTCGAAAGCTACTATCCTGTGGGTATTGAATAGAAATAGTCTGTAATCGCTCGAAGGGATAGTCAAAGGAGTTGGTGTTTTTTAAGGCTTTGGTCAAAGTCGGAATAAAAGCGCGACACGCCAAAAATCGTTGTTCCGCATCTGCAGCATTCACAATGGTGTAAGCTAAAACACCCAAGGTATCTTCCGTTTTGCTCATCTCCGATTGGAAGGTCGTATCAATCTGCGCAACAGCTAACAGTGTGTTGATGCAGCAAGCAATAAGGATCGCTAGTTTTTTCATGGACTACTTGTTTTTTGAGATTAACGGTGTAGGTTAGAAGGAAATTGTTGTTTTGAGGGTTTGTTAACTAGATGTAGAGCAGTATCGCCTGCTAACTTAATTGTAAGAATCACTTAGAAACGCTTTTGAACAGTTACACAGG
>CAYLPW010000224.1:0-8183 GCA_964385665.1 uncultured Saprospiraceae bacterium | reverse complement strand
TGGAATCACTAATAGCGTAAAATAAGTGGTAAGTTTCATGTTTTAGGCGATTGATATTGAGTTGAAATTTAGAAGGCAAACAGCATGGAGTAGGTTGTGAGTTGAGTAACTATTGATCTTTGCAGGTGTTTGACAAGTTTTGAATCAATTGATATTTTCTAAAACACCACCCGCAACACTCCCGACCACATCCGTCGCTGCGGATAAGCAAACTGATCCATAGGCGTCACCTGCTGCTCCATCAACTGCGCCACATCAGGTGAGAAACCGTTGTCATTAGTTGAACTCCAAACATTGCGCCCAATGAACCCAATTTGCAAGCGTTCGAGGCTGCTATTTAGGATGTTCGGTTGATTGAATGTATAGGTGAGTGAGAGTTCACGAAATCGCCAAAAACTGGCATCCTCCAAGAAATGTGCATTGCGCTGCTGATCGTCGGCGAGGGTTTCATAAAATGTGCTTGGAAGGTTTGTTGCACTCACATCGGCGTGGCGTAAGTCGCTGTACAAACGTTGTTTGGTGGCATTATAAAATTGACCGCCGCGTTGCCAATTCCATAAGACATACAGTTCCAATCCTTTGAACGCCAAGCTATTCGAGAAGTCCATACGGAAATCAGGAAGTGCATTGCCGATGGTTGTCTGTATCGGATTACCTTGCTCATTGCTGACTAAAATGGGGGCTTCATCTATCGTTCCAACTACTTCTTGCCGAACGACATACCCTAATTCATTCACGACATAATCTTCTGCTTGAAAATCTGGAATGCTGCTTAGTTGATTGATGTCTGTTGCAAACTGCCGACCATACCAACTGCCCCAATTGATATCATTTTCAATGCGGTACACGCCTTGCTGATACGCTGGAATCTGCAAATCGGTTATTGTGCCTTGTGTTCGATGAAAGAGCGCACCCACATTCCAGTTCAGTCCTGAAACTTGTAGACGAAACAATTGCGCTAGATTCAAATCTAAACTTGCTTCTATCGTTTTGCTCGACAATGTGCCAGCGTTCTGCCATTGTCCTTCAAAACCTGTGCCTCCCGAAAGGGGCATCAGCAGGATTTGATCTTTCGCTGTTGTTTGAATGTAGCTGCCTTCTAGTTGAAACGCACGTAGAAAGCGAATGCGTCCACCGACTTCCATTTCATCCACAAAAATAGGGCGTAGATTGGGATTGGCTAATCTATCTTTTTGGACAACGCCATTATTGATTTCAAATGTAGAAAAGCGCTGTTCAAAACGCGGACGAATACCAGCAGTACCCGTTGCTGCACGAAGTTGTAATTCCTGTACGCCTTTAATTTTCAAATCTTTGCTGACCAAATAGGAAACGCCAACTTGGTGAAATAAATCTGTTTGTACATTTTCTCCAAATAAGGAAGCACGTTCTTGTCGCAGCACACCATTGAAGTGGTATTTTTCTTTGTAATTGGCGCGTAGAAAACCAATTCCGCTATGTGTGAGGGCAAATTGCTCATTGGAAGCGACTTGAATATTGTCTTGCGGATTGCTCAATGAACGGAGTCCAGCCACACTCAAATTTTCGCCTTGTTGACTCGTTGTTTCGGATAGCAAACTTTCGTATTGATAACTCAATCCAGCTTCGGCATCCAAACCGAGTATTTTCTTCTCAAAAACAATATCTGCTTGTGATAAAAACTGCTGTTGTAACCGCTGTGTTTGTCGAATGGCACCGCCTCGACTGGCATCAAAATCAAAAGTCGTCGCTGTACCAAAAGGAGCTGGAACAACCGAACTTAAAAAGCCTTTTTCGATGAATTGTTCTTCCCGAAAGGTGCTGCGGTCGATAGTCGTCGCGTATTGTAAACGTAAGCTTGGCAATGCTTGATAATTGACTTTCCAATTGCCGAGTAAACGATTTGTATTGATCGTATACTCTTGATTAGCAGCTAGATAGCGTGGATTGATGACGCCGTTTCCAGTATTGTCTATGTCCCAATCGAAGGGCGAACTATCCTCTTCGTTTGGCACACTTAAATCAAACATCGGTGTTAATAATAAGGTACTTGCCAGCACATCTGATTCGCCTTGCCCAACTCGATCTTCTTCTGCAAATGTATAAGCTGTGGTAGCGTGAAATTGCCATTTTTCGTTGATTTGATGGTCGAGGTTAAAGCGCAAACCATTTCGCGTATAGCCGTCCGAAAATTGCAAGATACCAGCGTCTTGTGTGCGATGAGCAGAAGCTAGAAAATTGGTGTTGAAGGAGCGATTTTCGATAGAAAGATGATGCGATTGAAATGCACCGTTTTGGAACAAAATATCTTCTTGATAGTCGCGCAGACTAGGGAGCGTTTGATCAAATTGCCCATTCGCATTGATCGCGCCTAAGACGGGCTGTGCGCCACTGGCATCTAGGATGTTCCGATTGGTCATCGTATTCAAATCGTAGCGACTGCTGGGTTGCGAAACTCCCCACTCAGTACGAAAATGGATGCGACTGTTGCCTTTTGCTAGTTGGTCGCCTCGTTTCGTATATATTTTGATCACGCCATTTCCGCCGCGCGAACCATACGCCGCACTTGCCGCCGCGCCTTTTAAAATTTCAATGTGTGCCATGTCTTCAGGCGATAAGTCAACCAAATCGTTGTGGCTCAACCAAATATCATCTAGCAAAATTAAGGGCTGTCCACTATTGGCAAGCGCGTTATTGCTGCGCAACTGAAACAACACACTATTCATATCCGATTGGCTAATTTGCACACCTGCCACTTTTCCATTCAGCGCACTTCCAACGTAAGGCTGTAACAGTTGATGCCCGCCGACTGTGCCGATGTAGCTGGTTGGGTTACTCGCCTTTGCAGAAGCGGCTACATCTGCCAGACTTAAAAAGGGTAGACGCACATCCAACTGCTCAGAGCGCGTCACCTCTTTTTCGACCGTCGAAAAACCATCCAGTGAAAAAACAAGCATCGGTTGCTCCAAAAACTCATCAGGCAATTGTTGCGTCGCCGTAATATCGTAAGCATTGCGTTCGCCTAAGGTCAACGCAAAACTGCCTTCTTTGTCGGTGGTCACAAAGAGTTCGCTGTCTTTGACTTGCACCAACACATCTTTGAGGGGTTTTTGCGTATCAGCAGCCGTCACCATGCCGCTGATCTGAATTTGGGCAATGCTCACAGCGGTGTAGCCTAAGCCGAGGAGGAGTAGGAAAAGTTTTCTCATAAAAATAGAATTACGAACCTGTCTGACTTTATCTAAAAAATTGAGTATGCCAGGCAGGTTACGAAATTACGAACTACGATTATTAAATGGTTTGAGATTAGCGCATTCAGCTAGAGTAACTATTCGATTCGAGATTAAATTTATTGCTGGAGAAGCTTACAAAGTCTTGTTTACGCACTATCCTATACGCAGACTTCGCAAGCTACGTGTTTGAATTCCGTCATTAAAATGGTAAGCAGAGTGGCAAAATTATAAACAATGAGCAGCTGTAAACTATTGCGTTGAAACAGAAAAGATAAAAAAATGATAACAGTAGAACAGGCAGAGGAGATTATTCAATCGACGCAGCGAGATTTTGGGATAGAGACAGTGAAGTTGGCAGATAGTGTGGGGCGTGTGTTGCGAGAAAATGTTCATGCAGATCGGGACTTTCCACCTTTTGATCGGGTGACAATGGATGGAATAGCCATTGATTATCAGCAGTTTGCGGATGGAAAACGGGCGTTTGCTATTCATAGCACAGCAGCAGCTGGTGCGCCAGAAGTGTGGTTGAAAGACAAAATGAAAGCCGTAGAAGTGATGACTGGCGCGATGTTGCCTCAGGGAACAGATACCGTGATTCGCTATGAAGATATACAAATAGAAGATGGAGTAGCGACCATACAAGTTGACCAAATCAAGCAAGGGCAAAGCATACATCCGAAAGGGAGTGACCAGAAGATCGGGAACAAACTGATTAAAATTGGGAAGCGACTATCGGCAGCGGAAATCGGTGTGGCGGCTACGGTCGGTATGATGAAATTGAAAGTAAGCCGACTGCCAGAAGTGGCAATTATTTCGACTGGCGATGAGTTAATCGACATTCATGAAGCTCCATTGCCTCATCAAATTCGACAGTCCAATAGTTATCAACTACAAGCGGCATTAAGGGAGAAAGGTATTGCTGCCTCGCGCATTCATTTGCCCGATAAGTATGAGACGATTGTCAACGCGTTGGAGCAGTTATTGGCAGAGAAAGACTTTTTGATTATTAGCGGTGGTGTCTCGAAAGGGAAGTTTGACTACTTGCCAAAAGCACTTAAAGAATTGCAGGTTCAAGAACATTTTCATCGGGTAAGTCAGCGACCTGGGAAGCCGTTTTGGTTTGGGTCGACGAAGGAAGGAAAAGTCGTGTTTGCTTTGCCTGGCAACCCAGTTTCGGCGTTTGTGGGACTACATCGCTACGTGCTACCGTGGGTAGATCGGTGTTTGCAACTTCCAGCTCCACATTTCCACGAATATGCTCGATTAGGCGAAGCAGTGACGTTTGAACCAGACTTGACGTACTTCTTGCCTGTTCGCTGTCGATTTTCGGATAAAGGTGCGCCTTTTGCGTTTCCGCTGATTGGCAACACCTCTGGTGATTTGGCTAATCTGTTACAAGCAGACGGCTTTTTGGAATTGGAGAAAGGGAAGAATCATTTTCGGGAGATGGGACATTATAAGTTGTATCGGTTTCGGTAGCTAGGCGAACGTCTAGAGGAGTGTGACTTAAGTCACACGCTTTTGTTATGTCAGTGTTGCTAGTGACGTATTTATAACAAGAGCGTACGATTTCAATCGTACGTTTTAAGTCACACGCTTTTGTTATGACACGTAATTGTTGTTGATGCCGTATTCATAATAACAGCATACGATTTCAATCGTATGCTATTAATTCAACTGCTCCGCAATTTTATCACTCACATCCGCACCTAGCGACTGAGCTTTTTTCCACTGTTCTAGTGCCAATTCTTTTTCGCCCAACGCCAACAAAATATCGCCGTAATGCTCGAAGTAAATAGCGCGTTCTTCTTGGGCGATGGCTTGTTCGATTTGCTTCCGTGCTTTTTTATAGTCTCCTTTTTGGTACAAGACAAAAGCGTGCGTGTCGGCAAGAAAAGCCGCATTCGGAGCAATGTTTTGCGCTTGTTCGATGAGTGCTAAAGCTTTCGGGAGCTGCTCACCGCGTTCGGCTAACGCATAGGCATACGTATTCAATAAGGACACCGATTTGGGTTGCCATTCGACGGCTTGATCGAAGTATTCATCGGCACGTTGCGTGTCGCCTGTGCTTTGATACGTAACTGCTAATTGCTGGTAGATGTCGGCTTTTTTCTGCAAGTCACTGCCGACCATAAAACTCGCTTCTTGTAGTATATCAATCGCGTCTTCGTACTCCTCTAAATTGTGGAGGGCAACAGCGTGCAAAAGGTAGATATTGCTTTGATTCGGGAAGAGATCAATTGCTTCTTCGCTGCGATCTGCTAGGGCGTTGTAGTCTTTTTGCTGCCAATAAATATAAAGGAGTTGCTCCCAAACCAAATACACACTTTCATCCAATGCTAGCGTTCGTTCGTATGCTTTTCGTGCTCCTTTCCATTGCTGACTATGGTACAACAAATCACCGTAAGCAGCATGAACTTTCGCTTCGTTGGGATGGGCGTTGACGAGTACTTCCGCCAATTGCAAAGTTGCTCTCATTTGTCGGCTGTCGTTGCCATTGACTGCCTTTTGGAGTAGTGGTAGTAGTTCTTTTAATTTGGCATCGACGGGAATATCGCTACGCTCGAATATTTGTTGGAGTTCACTATAAGCGTTATCTGCTTTAGTCGTACTGCCGCCTTTCAAAGCCAATAGCGCGGTCGCGTCGTTTGGTGCTTGTTGCAGAATGTTTTGATAAATAGCTGTTGCTTTATCTGCCTGATCGAACTCTTTATAAAATGCCGCTAACAGGTGTTGATATTCCAACTGTTTCGGAAAGACTGCGACTAAATTTTCTAACTCTTTTCCAGCCTTTTTGATATCGCCTTTGCCTAAATAAAGCGTGTGTTTCTTGCGCGTCGTGGGTTCACTCACGCCCACTTTTTTCTCCAATTGATTGTACACCTCAATCGCTTCGTCGATTTTCTGTGACCGAATCAAATAGAATGCCCAAGAGTTGTAATAGTCGTAGTGGTCAGGATGCTCTTTGACGAGACGTTCGTACACATCTGCTGCTTTTGCATCTTGTCCGTTTTTTTCATAAATCTCTGTTAAGTAAACTTGATACCATTCGTTATCACGCTCCAATTGAACCGCTTTTTCTGCTAATTGAATGGCTTCTTCGTCTTTGTCTAATTTGGACAATACTTGTGCAAATGAAAAATAGACGCTTGCATCCGATGTACCTTTCTCCAGCATGGCACGGAAACGCTCTTCTGCTTTTTCGTAGTTGCCCAATAGCTTTTCGCGCTGTGCTTCGATGAAGGCTTCTTGTTGTTTGACTTCGGTTAGTGGGACTCGATTGTTAGTCGTCTGCGCGAGAAGTGAACGATTTGGAATAAATAGAGTAGTAAGCAGTGTAGCAAGTAGAATATAGATCAAGCGATTCATGATGTCTTTATTTTCTCTAAAAACGATTTGGATATACTAAACATTGTGAAGGGGAGAAGGTTAGTGGGGGCGGGTTTAAAATTAGGGGGCGTGAAGTTGGTGAGGGACGTAAAAGGAGGTCGTTGTGAGGAATAGTAACTTCCTATGAACGTTCATGAAAGGAAGTCGTCGTGGGAAACGACAACTTCCTAGTCAGTCGCAGTTGAATGTCTTCTTTGGGCTTCAATGTGATGAGTGGCTGAAGAGGAACGGGAGCTGTCGATACACGCTCAAAATCAAAATGTTGCACCAACTTTGCCAGCAGCAATTGCATTTCCATCATCGCAAAATGATTGCCGATACACATCCTTGCGCCGGCACCGAAAGGTAGATAAGTTAGTTTATTACGTTGTTTCACTTTTTCTGGCGCAAAACGTTCTGGTCGAAACTGTTCAGGTGTATCCCAATATTTCGGACTTCGATGTAGTGCGTAGACACTTATCAACATCGCAGCACCCTTTGGAATCGTGACGCCTTCGATTTGATCTTCTTCTATCGGTTGTCGCCCAATCGCGTGAGCAGGCGGATACAAGCGCATCCCTTCTTCGATCACTTGTTGGTGATATTGGAGTTGCCGAATGTTCTCAAAACTAGGGGTTCGTCCTTGTAAAACAGCTTGCTCCTCCACGCGCAATTTTTCTACTACTTCAGGGTGCTGTGCCAATAAATGAAGCGTCCAAGCCATGGCGTTAGCAGACGTTTCGTGTCCAGCTGAAAAGATGGTGATGACTTCATCTTTCAACTCTTCGTCAGTCATGTGTTCGCCCGTTTCTGCATCCGTGGAAGCCAATAAAAGTGACAATAAATCAGCAGGTCGATCTTTTAGTTGGCGGCGTTCTTCGATTAAAGCGAAAATAGAAGCGGTGAACTCCCGTCGATATTGTTTGAACCGTCGGTGTCTTCCATTCACGTACTGTAACGGAATCTGGAGTGGATGATGAATGCGATCCGCTACATATTCTTGTATTTCGCTCATCATGTGATACATTTCGTCTTGATCGGCATCATTATTAGAACTGAACAAAGTGCGCAGCACAATATCAGCAGTCACTTGCATCATTTCTTTGGAGATATTAATCGCGTTGTCTGCCGCTACCTTTTGCTGCAATTCTTGTACATAACGATCTACGACGATGGTCATTTCTTGAAATAATCGTTCTAAGTGGACTTTGTAGAAAGCGGGTTGCGCCATTTTGCGTTGTCGCTTCCAAAAGTCGCCTTCGCTAGTGACTAGTCCATTTCCCAATGCCAGTTTCAATTGCTCGTAAGCAGGACTTTTCTTGTAGTTTTTAGCGTTGGATTGTAATACATGCTGAATAATAGTAGGTCGAAAAATAACGAAAATAGGGAACAGTGGAAACCGAATGCGAAAAAAGTCTCCGTATTCCGCTTCTTGTTCGTGCGTAAACTGAGCGACGTTTTTGGAGAATTCAGTGGGTAGTCCGAACCAGCCTTTTCCTTTGTAGTAGGGAATGTTGTGTTGCATTGAAATAAATATTTGAAGATAACAGAACTACAAGATAGACACCTCAAAATAAATGGAACTTTGTCTTCTTTATATTT
>CAYLPW010000223.1:0-8222 GCA_964385665.1 uncultured Saprospiraceae bacterium | reverse complement strand
GTTGTGCAATACGCATATCAAATGGAGTGCCTTATTGAAACGTGCCGATGCCTTGGACTGCGAGTTTATTGCTACGGGGCATTATGCGCAAATTAATGAGCAAGAGGGACGCAAATACATCTCTCGCGCGGTCGACTTGAATAAAGATCAATCGTACGTCTTGTGGGGCTTGTCACAAGAATGTATGCAACGCAGCCGTTTCCCATTAGGTCCGTATACAAAACCCGAAGTGCGCCAAATGGCAGCCGACTGGGGCTATACGGATTTGTCGAAAAAGGCAGAAAGCTACGAGATTTGTTTTGTGCCAGACAACGACTACCGCAACTTCTTGAAGCATCGCGTACCGACTTTGGAAGCAGAAGTGGCAGGCGGGACATTCGTGGATACGAAAGGACAAGAATTGGGGAAACATCAAGGTTATCCGTTTTACACCATCGGGCAACGACGCGGACTGGGCATGGCGTTTGGCGAACCGATGTATGTCACCGAAATTCGTCCAGATAGCAATACCGTCGTACTAGGAAGTGTAGACGATTTGATCCGAAATGGCATGAGTGTGTATCAAGTCAATCCACAGAAATACGCACAAATTCCAGAAGACAAAGAATTGTTGACGAAGATTCGATACCGTGACCAAGGCAGCTTGAGTCTCGTCAAAAATTTACCCAACGAGCGCGTCGAAGTTGAGTTTTTGTCGAATGTAACTGGTGTTGCGCCAGGGCAGTCGGCGGTTTTTTATGAAGGCGATGATGTGGTAGGTGGGGGTATCATCTACAGTAGTGTGTTGAGTAGCAATTAGCTTTGAGCCATTAGCTGTTAGTTTGTTCAGCGGTTGCTTCAATTCAGTTCTATAATTTGATAAACTGAGGTCCCGAAAGCTTTCGGGAGAAGAACTGATAACTAAACGTGTACACGTTAGGTGGTCAATTTAACAGTTTGTCAGTTCTTCAAAAAACAAAAATCAAAAAGAAAATGAAATTCCTATTCTACTCCTTAATGCTAGTCCTACTCGCAACTTCTTGCCAGCAAAACACCACCGTCGAACCGCTCGAAGCTGGTCAAGCGTACTATCCATTAGAGGTTGGAAAATACATCACTTATCAAGTCGATTCGGTACTATTTGACCCAACAGATGGCAGAACGGTACGTGACTCCAGCTCCAGCCAAATTCGAGAAACCATCGTCGATACATGGATGGCAGAAGATGGAAAAGAGATGTATAGCATCGAACGAGCGATCTACGATACCGCCGATATGGAATGGCGCGTCACCGATATTTATTTGACGTTTGCGGATGACTTGGAAGCGGTGCGCGTGGAAGAGAATTTGAGCTTTACCAAAATGACGTTTCCGTTTCGAGAAGGACAGCGATGGAACGGCATCAATTTCAATCCCGCTTTAGAAGTTTTTGTCGCTGATGAACCGATTGAAATGTTTAAAAATTGGGAATCGGTACTGCGAACGACGAACGAACCGATGCAAATTGGCGACTTCAGCTTTGACAACATCACGACTATCGAACTGGCGAATGACACGAACGCGATTGAGTTGCGCACAGGCTTAGAATATTACGCGAAAAACATAGGCTTGGTCTACCGCGAACTCTATATTTTGGATACTCAAAATACCTTGGCAGCGGATAGCGTTGTATGGGCAGATAAAGCGGAAGAAGGCTTTTTGATGACGCAACGAGTGGTTGATTACAACTAAGCTATTAGCCTTTAGCTGTTGGCTGTTAGCTTGTTCAGTGATAGGGCAAAGGTTCATCGCTTTCATCAATAGTAAACAGCATTTCTATATCAATTGGAAGAAAATTTAAATTCTAAATGTGATACAGCTAACGGCTAACGGCTAATAGCTAACAGCAGTGAACGAAGAATGAGTGAACTAACACAAATTGGCAAAATCGGAAAACCACACGGACTCAAAGGCGAAATGAAGTGTGAAATAGAAGACGTCTACTTAGATGATTTTGCGACAGCTAAAGTGTTATTTGTAGAACAACGTGGACAGCAGTTGCCGTTTTTCGTAGAGCAAATTCGGATGGCGATGACTCCGATTGCAGCTTTAGAAACGATCTCGACGAAAGAGCAGGCACAAGCCTTGCGCAACAGCCCGATTTTGATGCGCGAAGAGGACATTCAGTTAGCTGATTTTGAAAGTGCGTTGCCAGAATATGCGGAATTCGAAGGCTTTACGATAGTCGATGAAACCTTGGGAACGATTGGCGTGATCGAGGAAATATTGGAATTGCCACAACAAGAAATGGCAGTCGTGCAATACAAAGACCAAGAAGTGTTGATTCCGATGAATGAAGAACTGATCGTGGAAGTAAATGAGGAAAAGAAGGAGTTGAAAATGGAATTGCCGGGAGGGTTATTGGATTTGTAAAATAATTGTGAAGTTGTCAGGCACTTTTGAAGTGACTGCCAACAGGAATCTAGAACATATATACCATGAGTCGATTTTTGCTAAGTTTCTTATTTATCATCAGTGTTTTCGTGTCGACACAAGCACAAAGCGCGGGCTACGACATTCAAATCAAAGTAGATGGCTATGAGCCAGATACCGTTTATTTAGGCTACTTCTACGCAGACAAACAGTACTTGAAAGATACAACTGCACGAGGTGAAGATGGCTATTTTCGTTTTCAAGGTGACGAGAAATTAGACGGTGGCATCTACTTGGTCGTCATGCCGCCCGACAATAAGTTTTTTCAAATCATCATCGACGAGAACGAGCAGCAATTTAAAGTAGAAACGGCGATGCCCGATATGGCAGGTAATTTAAAACTGAATAATGCGCCTGACAATAAATTGCTTTACGACTATTTAGGTTTTTTAAGCGAAAAACGACCTGCTTCTGAAAAATTAGGGCAAGAATTAAAAGCAGCAGAAGGCAATGAAGCAGAAATGGAGCGTATCCGAGCAGAAATGAAAAAGTTGAATGAGGAGGTATCCGCCTATCAGAAAAAGCTAATTGCTAAGCATCCAAAAAGTATGACCGCTGCTGTTGTTCGCGCCAATATGCCACTGGAAGAGCCTGAATACGAAGGCGAAACGGAAGAAGACAAGCAGATGAACCGCTGGCGTTGGAATACAAAACATTACTTCGATAACCTCGATTTGGGTGATTCTCGCTTGATGCGTTCTCCATTTTTGTTCAATAAAGTAAATGACTACACCGACAAAATGGTCATCCAACATCCCGATACGGTCTCGAAAGCAATAGATCGCGTACTAACCTTAATGCAACCTTCTGAAGAAAATTTTAAGTACTATTTGATCCATTTCTTGAATAAATACGCCGCTTCCAAAATCGTCGGAATGGATGCTGTTTATGTTCATCTCGTGGAGAATTACTACGAAAAAGGACTCGCTCCATGGACAGAGGAAGAGCAGCTGGCGAAGATCGTCGACAACGCCAAAAAGCTAAAACCAGTCCTAATTGGAAAGACTGCGCCAGATATCGAAATGCAAAAGCGCGATGGGACAAAACTCAATCTATACAGCGTTGATTCACCATTCACGATTCTATTGGTTTGGGATCCAGAATGTGGACATTGCAAGAAGTCGATGCCTGCTTTAAAAGATTTTTATGCCAATTATAAAGACAAAGGCGTTGAAGTATTCGCTGTCTGTAACAAAAGCTGGGAACGCGACGACGATGGGAATGTATCGCTAAAAGAGGTCGAAAAATGTTGGGAATACATCGACGACAATGAAATCGGGACGTGGATTAATGTTGTCGATCCGTTTCACAAATCGCGTTACAAGTCGCTCTATTATATTCAATCAACGCCACAGATTTTTGTCCTAGATAAGGATAAGAAGATCGTTTCTAAACGCATAGATGCCACGCAGTTGCCAGATGTGATGGATCGTTTGATGGAGTTGGAGGAGAAAGAGATGCTGGAACAGGAAGGAAAGGAGTAAGAGCTATTAGCAGTTAGCTTTTAGCGATTAGCTTGTCCTTATGTTACTGCTGAAATTCAGTTCTTTTGTTTGAGAGAATATTTTCTTATTATTCAATCAACTACAACACCCCTCAACAGTTAATAAATTAGATCAATAGTTTAACAAGTAAAAAAGAAAGCCGAAAGCTATCGCTGAATTTGAGCCTACCACTAGATGGCTAAAAGCTAATAGCTAAAGGCTAACAGCTATCAAACATGATAACAGTAAACAATTTAGGATTACAATACGGAAAACGCATCTTATTCGACGAAGTGAACCTCAAATTTACGCGCGGCAATTGCTACGGCGTGATTGGAGCAAACGGAGCGGGGAAGTCGACGTTTTTGAAAATGATATCGGGCGAAATAGACCCAACGCGAGGTAGTGTGAGTGTCGATCCAGGCAATCGAATGGCAGTGTTGAAGCAGAACCACTTTGAGTTTGAAGAAGAAGAGGTGCTGAATACGGTCATCATGGGACACAAGGAGATGTACGACATCATGGCGGAAAAAAACGCCATTTATATGAACCCCGATGCCACTGAAGCAGAGGGAATGCGTGCTGCCGACCTAGAGAATAAATTTGGGGAAATGGGCGGCTGGGAAGCAGAAAGTGATGCTGCCGAACTGCTGAGTTTGCTAGGCGTACCTGAAGATTTGCACTACAAGTTGATGAAAGATTTGACTGGTGCAGAGCGCGTAAAAGTCTTGTTGGCGCAAGCTTTGTTTGGTAATCCAGATATTCTAGTCTTGGATGAGCCGACCAACGATTTGGACGCAGAAACCGCGACTTGGTTAGCGGACTTTTTAGCGGACTATAAAAATACCGTCATCGTTGTTTCGCACGACCGTTACTTCTTAGACATGGTGTGTACGCACATCGTCGATATTGACTTTCAAAAGATTCGCATTTTTACTGGGAACTACTCTTTTTGGTATGAGTCGAGCGAGTTGATGAAGCAGCAAATTTCCAACAAAAACAAGAAAGTCGATCAGAAGCGCAAAGAGATGATGGAGTTTATCCAACGCTTTAGTGCGAACGCCTCCAAATCGCGTCAAGCGACTTCTCGTAAGAAAGCCTTGGAGAAGTTGAACTTAGAAGAAATTCGTCCATCCAGCCGAAAATATCCATTCATTCACTTCAAATCGGAGCGCGATGTAGGCGACCAAATCTTGAAGGTTGAAAACTTAAGTAAGTCCAAATCTGATGGTGAAGTCCTCTTTGCGAACGTCTCCTTTACGATGAATAAAGGCGATAAGATTGGTTTGTTGAGTAGGGATTCCACAGCAGTTACGGCGTTCTATGATGTATTGGCAGGTAAAGTAGCACCCGATTCTGGCACGATAGAATATGGTCAAACCATCTCA
Organism: uncultured Saprospiraceae bacterium; assembly: GCA_964385665.1. Lineage (GTDB taxonomy): Bacteria > Bacteroidota > Bacteroidia > Chitinophagales > Saprospiraceae > JAAUTG01. Next base: position 2,899 of record CAYLPW010000223.1, on the reverse strand, counting down.
AATGCCTACTTGCCCAACGAAAACGAAGAGTTCTTTACGCAAGATCAAAACATGCCCCTCGTCGACTGGCTACGTCAGTTTTCAGAAGAAAAAGATGAGCAGTTCATTCGTGGCTTTTTAGGAAGAATGTTGTTTTCTGGTGAAGAAGTCCACAAAAATTCAAGTGTGCTTTCGGGAGGGGAAAAAGTGCGTTGTATGCTCTCCCGTGCGATGCTCTCGCACCCGAATTTCGTCTTAATGGACGAACCGACGAACCACTTAGATTTGGAATCAATCACTGCCTTGAACAACGCAATGAAAGAGTTCAATGGCAACTTAATTTTCACGACGCACGATCACCAAATCATGCAAACCGTCGCCAATCGCATCATCGAAATTTCGCCAAACGGCATCATTGACCGCTTGATGGATTTTGATGAGTATATCCGTTCGGAGGAGTTGAAGCCGAAACGGGAGAAGTTGTATGGTGGTGTTTTGGCGTAGGTTTTGAATTAATTAAAATGCTGAATTTTGGTTTCCATTTTAGTTGAGCCTTATATCCAAAATCAAAGCAACACACAAAACAACCCGTAACCTGCCCGCCGAAACCGATAGGTCAGGCGGGTTCGTAATTCACCACATGAACAACATCACCTTTCAATATCCCACTTGGTATTTTTTACTGTGTATCGCATTAGGAGTACTCGTTGCCCTCATTTTGTACTACAAAGACCAACGCTGGGAAGAGCAGCCGACTATCCTAAAATGGGGATTGGGTATCTTACGCGCTTTGGCGGTGACGGGTATTGCGGCTCTGTTACTCGCTCCATTGTTGAAGTCGATTAAGACAGAAACGCAAGCACCCATCGTCGTGGTGGCGCAAGATGTCTCCGAATCGGTGGCAGCAGAAATGGAGGACGCTGATTTGGCGAGTTACAAAAGTCAGCTAAGTGCGTTGAGCAATCAACTGGGAGAGAATTACGAATTAGTCGAACTGTCGTTTGGTGAAGATGTACGCAGTGGAATAGATAGTGCTTTTCAAGACAAATACAGTAACATTTCGGATGTGTTGCAATATGTACAAGATGCATACAGCGATCAGAACTTGGGGGCGGTTGTCATTGCCAGCGATGGCATTTACAATCAAGGAAGCAACCCGATTTATACGAGTACTCAAATTAATGCACCAATTTATACCGTCGCATTGGGCGATACCTTGCCGAAGCGCGATTTGGTGCTGAAAAGAGTGGCGTACAATAAGATCGCTTATTTGAATGATCGGTTTGCCATTCAAGTAGACGTAGCGGCACAAAACAGTAGCGGACAAAGCAGCAATTTGATGGTTTCCAAAATTGAAAATGGGAATTCTCGAATCTTGCAAACACTCAATATTCCCATCAATCAAACCGACTTTTTCACGACCAGAGAAATCATTTTGGACGCCAACTCAGCAGGTGTACAACGCTATCGAGTGAGTCTGACGACGGTAGCCAATGAAGCGTCTACAGTCAATAATACCAGAGATTTCTTCGTCGAAGTATTGGACGCTCGACAGAAAATAGCCGTGGTGGCGCAAGCTCCTCATCCCGACATTACCGCCTTAAAACAAACCTTAACCAATAACGAAAACTATGATGTGGAAGTCGCGTACATCAGCGATCTGAAATTGAATGTGCGAGAGTTTGATTTTGTCATTCTACATCAATTGCCAGGAAAAGCGAATACCGCTGAAAATCTGCTGAAAACACTGACCGACAATCGCATCCCACACTTGTTTATTGTCGGCGCACAAAGTAGTTTGCCTGAGTTTAATCGCGCGCAGTCGCTGCTAACGATTCGGGGCGACGGACGCAATACCGATCAAGTTCAGGCGATTGTCCAAAATGATTTCAACCTATTTACCTTGCCAGAAGAACTGCGCACGAGTCTACGTCAGTTTCCACCATTAGAAGCACCCTTTGGCGAGTACAATGCTGCGCCTATTGCCAACACTTTATTGCAGCAGCAAATTGGGCGCGTAGCGACGAATCGACCGCTTTTTTTGTTAGGCGAAGAAAATGGAAATAAGATAGGCGTTTTGGCAGCCGAAGGTATCTGGAAATGGCGACTGTACGACTATTTACAGCACAACAATCATGAGTACTTCGATGAACTGATTGGAAAAAGTGTCCAGTATTTGTCGTTGAAAGAAGACAAACGCCGCTTTCGCGTCAATTTGGATCAAAATGTATTTGACGAAAATGAGCAAGTTATTTTTGGTGCAGAATTGTACAACCAAAGCTACGAACTCATCAACGATGCGGATGTCACGATAGGCATTAGCAACACGGACGGGCAGCAATACGACTACACGTTCAGCCAAACAGATCGCGCTTATCGACTAAATGCTGGTGTGTTGCCAGTTGGGAATTATACTTTTCGTGCCAATACCATTTCCAATGGACAGCAATTGAGTTACGAAGGACAATTTAGCGTTCAACCCATCCAGCTAGAACTATATGCGACGACTGCCGACCATAATTTGCTTCGCTTATTGAGTGAAGAATACGGTGGTGAACTCATTTATCCCGATCAATTGAGTGAATTAGCAGCACGCATCGAAGCAAAAGGCAATGTCAAACCAGTCATCTATCAAAATGCGCAGACGAAACCGATCATTCATTTAAAATGGTTGTTTTTTGTGTTATTGGCATTGCTGAGTGTGGAGTGGTTTTTGCGGCGATATTATGGGAGTTATTAGAGGTTATGAAAACTTTGACTTTCAGGTAAAAACGGTTTGCTCGAATGCTTAGTACAAAAAACTATGATGAAGTATTTACGCGCTGTTATTGCTGTAATTTTTCTTTTGTATGGTCACATTTTGAATGCTCAAAACGACTCCATCGCTGCGCCTAAGTTGACTATATCAGGCTTTGCAGAT
>CAYLPW010000222.1:4207-8237 GCA_964385665.1 uncultured Saprospiraceae bacterium | reverse complement strand
AATGATGAGGTTGTTTTTTTCTTTGGCAAGGCAAATTTTTTCAACATAGCACTAGTACTTAGTCAAGTTAATAATGTCGGATATAGTCTTTTCAATTTGATTCTAGCATCGGGTGTGGTGAACTGCCAATCTACCCCTTTTTGCTGCTCATTTCGATCCTCATACCATGCTTGAACTTGGTGTTGCAAAGCTGGCTTGGAATCAAATCTACCTTTCAAAGCTTGACGCGATAACACACTCAATTCACATTCTGCAATATTTAGCCAAGACCCATGTTTGGGCGTGTAGACAAACTCTAACTTATTAATGATCGCCCGAGCTCGTTGTGGAGGAAATACTTTATAAAGATTATGCTTTTTATGAGAAGATAGATTATCCTGAACAACACTTATACGTTGCGCATCAGCATACATTTGTTCTGCGATATACCCCATATTCTTCGCCCAAGTAACCCCTGCATGATCATCTTGCACAAACACCCGTCTGTGACCACCCAATGGTTCTGTTATCATGACTAATTCTGCTGCACCTTCTCGTTTGTATTCACTGTCCTCGTATTTAACCCCCTTATCATCTATGTACGAACAGCGAATTTCACTCACCAACTGTTTGGGTGACTCGTCGTAGCACACCACCGGATAGTTGGCATCATAAGGGCGAGCATAAACATCCAATACCTCTTCCATGGCGCATACAAAATCAGAATCTGCACTCGGAATCACCCACTCCGCTACTCGCCAAGGCTTAATTTCGTTTTTTTTAGTACTTGACGAATACTTTCATGACTAATCGATTCTACATACTCTAAGGCGACCATCTGATCGGCTAATAAACGTAATGTCCATGAACTCCTTCCCTGCTTTGGCTCACTACATCGAAGCGCAATTAGTTGAGCTTCCACTTCTCCATCAAATTTTTTCTTGTCTAAGTTCAGCCTAGGTTTACCATTCAAGGCAACACCTAATCCTTCCATTACGTAGCGTTGACGTAGGCGCTCTACTGTGCGTCTGTTTACTTCGTACTGTGTAGCTATTCGATCATCATCCCACTGCTTTTCACCTCCCCGATCAGCAGCTAACAATATCTTACTACGCTTCCATTTTTGTGTCGTTGATTTACGCTTTTGAACAAACTCTTCTAGTTCAGTCCGCTCCTCTTTATTTAGATCAACATGATATATCTTCGAAGGCATAATCTTTTACCTCAAATATATACCAATTATCCGACTTTATTAACTTGACTGACTACTTAGACTGCTGAAATACTCTTGCTGCTTCCCAATAAAACAAGTCAAATATCCTTGTCACTTATTTTGATATTCAAAAAAATAGTATACATTTTTTCCATAACAAAACAGTTATCGAAAACAATCGATACCGAATAACAGGCAGATCACCCATCTTAAATTTTTTAGTTTCCCGTCCACCGATTTCACTTTCTATACAGCTATTATAGAGGTCGATTCATTATTGAACTAAAACAAATTATTCACAACAAAAACATTAGCTCATGTTGACCAAAACAACGAGCCTGATCGCGCTATGTCTATTGCTGACGATATGGCTATCTGCTCAATCCCTCGCTTTCTCTACACAAGAGCGAATTGTCAATAGTCAATACATTCTAGATGTCTATATACAAGGCAGCAGTTTCTTTTCAGGTACGGAAGAATTTGCAGCCTTTGGTGTTCCTGTTTTCTTCAATCACAGTCAAATAACGCTCAATAAAGTAGTTTACCACACTGACTTTTGGGACGACACCTACTTCGATAGCAACGAAGAAGTAATGATTGAGTCTGCCTTCATTGGTGGTCTTTCCTTTGATCGCTTTTTATGGGTATGGGGAGTAGATATGTACCCAACCTCAACCTCTTCCCTTACTTTCTCTGATAGGGAACTCCTATTTAGTGTCTATTTTATAGAAAATTCTGGCGGCTACGCTTGTATCAGCGACCAACTACAAGACGGGTTCTATAATCATTATGATGGGTCGGAATATAGTGTTATTAGCCGTTCTTTCTGTGGAGGTGTGTTACCTGTTGAACTCACCACTTTTGAAGTCAACCAATTAAACTGCACCCACCAACTCTCTTGGACGACCGCTTCTGAACAAAACAACAGCCACTTCGAGATACAGTTGAGCGAAAATGGAAAGGAGTTTAAAACGATTGGTCAAATTGTAGGCAACGGCACGACCTTGGACAAACAACAGTATCAATATACGCATACGCCACGCTACAAAGGACAATATTACTATCGCTTATTGCAAGTCGATTTTGATGGTTCGTCTGACTACTCTGACATCATCACTATCCGAAACGAGTGTAATGTAGAAACATTCAACGTCTATCCTACTGCTCCATCCAATGGACAACTTGAAATTCAGCATCAGTCCACCTCTAAACAGTTTATCATCTACGATGTAGTGGGAAAACCCGTAAAGCACATCAACACAAACGGCTTATCCACTTCCACCACGAGCGTAGATATTAGCGATTTAACAACTGGTCTATACCTCATTCAAAACGAAGCAGGAACGACTCGACGCTTCATTATCCCCTCATCCAATTAGCAACTAACAGACAAACAAACAACTCATGAAAAAGACCCTCTTTCTATGGCTACTCCTAAGTAGTAGTCTTCAAGCGCAGCATTTGTGCCTCTCGTATCAAGTTGACATTGATGACACAAAAGCGGTAGTAGCTGTCTACGCGCAATCAGACACTAGCGAATCACAAGCCTTAGCCTCCTACACGCAACTGCTCTTTTTTAGCAACGAAAAAGCTAATTTTCAAGGCATCGACTTCAACGAAAAAGTATGGGATGCCACTTTTGGCAATTCAAATCCTTCGGTACAGCAAAGTAAAGGAAAACAGAACGCCTACCTATCCATCGCAGCCGTGGATATGCAGCCTTCCTCACTCACGACTATCTCAGGAAGCACCTTACTCTATACGGCTCAATTTAACGCCCGAGATAAACAAAAGCTAAAGAAAAGTGACTTCTCACTCTTTTTTATGAATGCGGCTACTTCTGAAAATAATTATGCTACTTATGAGGGCAATTCTTTTCCCATCCAAGTCTGTGAATTTGAAGAAGAAGAGATGGAGGAGGAAGATATAGCTATTCCATTTGTAATTGCGCCTAATCCAGCTTGTGGAGAGGTACAAATTATTCTAGATAATCCACTTCTAACAATGGCTACATGTACTATTTTTGACTTACAAGGTAATGTACTTTTTCGACAAGTGATAGCAGATGATCTGCCAAGTAGTTTATTGAATATTTCTGCTTTATCAAAAGGTTTATACTTCATTCAATTACAATCTGATACACAAAAATGGGTGCGTAAACTCATGGTAAGTGGGTGTGGTGGGAAACTCCCCGCAGTTGAGGCAACCTCAACTAGTCTATCTAATTCTGTCAATAATTAATCCACTTTGGTCGAAGACCGAAACCGAAAATCTGAATTCTATGAAAAGGCTGATTTTGTTCATTAATTTAACTTTTTCGACAGTACTTGCTTTTAGTCAGGCTAATGTTCCTACATCTATTGAGGGCTTAATACCACCTGCACCTACAGCTGCTGCATTAGGAGAATATAACGATATTCCTGTCAACGGTTATACTGGATTGCCAAGTATCGGCGTACCTATTCATCAAGTCAGCTATAATGGAATCACGATTCCTATCGATTTGAGTTATCACGCTAATGGTATTAAGGTATCCGAGGAGGCTAGTTGGGTAGGATTAGGATGGAGTTTGAATGCTGGAGGAGTGATTAGTCGTACTATCCGAGGGAAAGATGATTTCACAGCAGGAACAGGTTATGCCACTATTTATCCGCAACTGCCAAAAGCCCCCGACTTAGGGCAGTGGAATGTCTATAATTTCATCGATGGAGTCTATGAGAGCGCTGCCCGATGGACTTCACCAGGCGACGATAATACTATTCCTGTTATTCCATTTGATGACACTCGAACATTTGATCGTAACTTCTTTTGCCCAATAGGAGAGAAAGACTTAGAATC
>CAYLPW010000222.1:0-4187 GCA_964385665.1 uncultured Saprospiraceae bacterium | reverse complement strand
TTATTTAGCTTTAGCTTTGGTGGCTACAGTGGGAAGTTCATCCAAGATTTATCCGGTAATTACCTACCCGTTGCTGCACAAGACATGGACATTCAATATGTAAATGATGGTTGGGTAATTACTACGAATAACGGTTATCGTTATTACTTTGGTACTACTGATGTTAGTCGACAGAGGACCTACACCACTAATTACAGTGAGACGATGACATTAGGGATGGGGGATGATGATAGCTTTTCTAGTAGTCAGAGTAATTTCATCTCTTCATGGTTTCTAGAGCGTATTGAATCTCCTGATTACTTATCGAATGGTTCAAGAGGAAGTGTTGTCGATCTTACATATGACAAAAGTAGTGTTACTACAGATCGTATTCGTCCGATTCCAAGTTACTCAGAAGAATTTCGAGATATTTTAGATTTGCAGCGAACATCAGGAACGGTATCGTCTAACTGTTCTACCTTAGAATATGAACGAAAGAGCTACACACAAACCGTGAGCGAGATTACTTATGATCGAGTCTATTTACAATCTATCCATTATGATTTGGGAAAGGTAGAATTCGTTACTTCTAATCGCGATGATGTTATCAATGATCGAAAGCTGGATTGGATTGAGATTTCCTATAATGGTATTCTCACCAAAAAATTTAAACTGAGCTATGACTATTTCTCCTCCAATAGTATCATTTCTTATCCCAGCAATACGCTTTGGAACAATAAATATAATCCAATCACTCAACCTTATGCCGACATTAGTGATGATCGAAATAGGAAACGACTCAGATTAACTGCTGTTCAGGACTTTGGTAATACCAGTTCTACAACTATTCCTGCTAATAATGCGCCTCAACCTTATTCTTTCAATTACAGCAACTCACCCTTACCACCAAAAACTTCTTTATCCATAGATCATTGGGGATACGGAAATGGTGTGAGCAATACGAACCTCGTTCCTATATGGAGTAATACTAATAGTACGATTTTCTCTGAAAACAACATGCTAGGTGGTGCTAACCGAAATGCCGACGATAATTATACGCTTCGTTGGTTACTTAGTAAAATAATCTTACCAACTGGTGGCGAACGCTTGTTTGTTTACGAGCCTAATAAAATTACTACAAATGAGACCGTCTTTAATGAAGTAACTTGCATCAATACTTTTGAAGAAAATACGACTGGATACGAACCAACAACTTCCTGTGATGCTATTACCCCGTTGTCCGTAGGAACGCCTATCTCTGGAATCTCCACACCGGGTATCGCCCATCGCATTGGAGATGTCTTTCAAATTCCTGCTAGTTCAGGTAACGCCGTTATTAATGTAGGCGGATTTTTCGAGTATAAACCGTATTGTTGCGTAAATGGTGTAAGACAAGGATACTGCGTAGGGACAAGCGGTAGCTCTGAAGATCTTGGTTTCATTCTTAGATTAATAAGAGATTCAAATAGGAATAATCCCGTTCGTACTTGGCGTTCCATCGATCTTAACAATCCTCCTAATCCTGATGATGAAATAAAAAAAGTAGCTGAACCGAATGGTGGTTATACGATAGTGCTATCAGCGGAAATCTTTGCCGATTACGACACACCTTATTCTCTTGAGATTACTTACTTTAGTGGATTCAATCAATTTCCTGACAACCTTACACTTTACGACTTTGTAGTTACTTGTGGTACAGTTAGTCAGAATGTACTCACGAACCAAAGTGGTGGTGGCGTTCGTATTGCAACGCTAGAAGATCGTTCTACTAGTACTACCCTAGCGAAGAAGCGGGTATTCAGATACACAGATGACAGCAATAACTCTACAGGTAAGGTCATTAATCAACCATACTACTCTTACTTCGAGGATAAACTTATTGATGTTACAGGCTGCCCAAACCCACCAAGGTATTTCCTCAAATATTTAGTTCGGAGTGCCAACAGTCTTGTTCCACTTAGTAGTGCCTTTGCAGGTAGTTTTGTCGGGTACGACGAGATAGAAATGACTATAGAAGATAATAGTGGCAATATCGAAGGTAAGCGAGAGATGTTCTTTTTCAACGAAGCTACTCTAGATATAGAAGATGATAATATCGTAGGCTTGCCTAACTTTTATAACCTCAAAAATGGGAAACTACTTTCTCAAATTGAATATAAACACCAAAATAATACGTTCATAAAAGTACAAGAACTCCTTAACACTTACAATAATATCGATTGGGGGGATGACCGCTATTGGACATGGAGTATCAAGCCTTTTGAAGCAATTAGAGATCTGAATGCACCTACTCCACTTGATGCTTGCCTATTTACTAGTCAAATCGACTTTTACGCCTATGCTAACGTACGTCAGTGGCACTACATTGAACAGACTTCTCAAATACAATATGACGAAAATGGGGCAAATCCTGTAAGCACTAGTACAACATTCGATTATGATGATGCGCAAATCGATCTGAAAGACAATACTTACAATCTCATCGAAACTGAGATCACTAATTCAGATGATAAAAAATATATCACCCGAAATAAATATCCATCAGATTACAGCATTAGCAGTGTTGGTAATAGTGGAAGTGCATCGCCTATTAAAGAATTGGTGACACGGAATATGATTAGTACGCCTGTAGAAGTCACTCAATACGTTCAACTCCCTAATCGAGCCGAACAAATCTTAAGCTCTACGCTCACCGAATATAAAATAGCAGGCTTTCCCTACCCTGAAAAAATATGGCGAACCGAATTTGATCGACCACAACCGAGTAGTAGTTTCAATCCTTCATTTATTAGCGGTTCTAATTTCGTAAAAGACGATGACTACAGCTGTCATGGGCAGTCGCTTCCACAAATGACCTACAATCATTACGATGCGTTTGGCAATCCCACAGAAATACAGCAACAGTATGATGAGTCCGTGGCACTCCTCTGGAGCTACGATGGAACAAAAATTACTGCTATTGCTAAAAATGCAAGTACAGAAGAGGTGGCGTTTACTAGCTTTGAGCGTTCTCCTACAGGCTTCGCAGCAGATACCGATTTGCCAGATGGCGGATGGTTCTATGATGTACAAGGAATTAGTACTACTTCTGACTTTTATACTTTCTTAGATAGAGCCGACAATCGAATTGTTTACGCTAACAATGATATTCCTCCTGGCGATTATATCGTTTCGTTTTGGGCTTTTGGCAACGGAAATGGAACAGAACGATTAGTTATTCGGCGAAATGGAAATCAACTATTCGATATTCCTATCGAAAAAGGAGTTTGGAAGAACTATACGAAAACATTCACTATTAGTAATACTAATGTAGAGATAGAAATTGATGCGGTAGAGGGAACAGCTAGCTCATTCATTGATGTTGTAAGAATAGATGACCTGCGCTTGCATCCTGTAGATGCCATGATGACTTCGTATTCGTATTACTCTAACACAAGATTGCTCAAAGGCGTACATGATGAGAGCCATAGAAGAACAGAATACTTCTACGACAATCTGCTTCGACTGAGTAGTGTAAGAGATTTTGAAGGAAATGTCGTTCAGGATATTGACTATGCCTATCAAGGAGATGGCAATGCACAAAATCAAAACTATGTATATACACAAGAAGCTTTAGTCAAAAGTCTTGGCTTACAAAACCTTTCTGTTACTGCTGGGGAAGTCCGTCGCAGCTACCAATACTTTGATGGGTTAGGTAGACCTATTCAATCTGTTGCTGCACAAGCTTCACCTAAGCAACGCAATATCGTAACAGCTACCGAATACGACCCCTTTGGTCGCATAGAAAAAGAGCTATTGCCCTATACCACTTCGCTCGGTGGAGCAGGTGATTTTCGATCCAACTATGCAGCCGAACAACAAGGATTTTATGGCACGTTGACTGGCAGCGGTGTAGCTGCCAATAACTCCACTCATGCTTCCACCAAATACGGTTACGAAGCCAGTCCACTCAATCGCCCGACGACTCAAAACGCGCCAGGATTAGCTTGGAGTGGCACAGGGAAAGCCATACAGACCAACTATAGAGCCAACACGACCGCCGATGCTGTCCATGACTTTAGTAAAGGCTTACGCAACACCGACTACTACGCAGCAGGCGAGCTAAATGTGGTCGAACAAATAGATGAAGATCAAAACAAAAGTCGTATCTTCACGGACAAGCTTGGACGGCAAATCTTGAGCGAACGCGACCTGTCGCCGACCGAAAG
>CAYLPW010000221.1:0-8256 GCA_964385665.1 uncultured Saprospiraceae bacterium | reverse complement strand
ATGATCGGTCACGAAACCGATCAGACGGTGGATTTAGACCAGCAGCGGAGCCGAACGCTGACCTACGCTGATGGCACGAGTGTGTCCTATATTGACCATACCGATATCCAGCGCCGGTACGTCATTCAAGACGATAACTTTCCGCCCTACCAGCAGATCAGGTTAGCGAATCCCAGCGAGCACTACGAAGGGGTAGACGATGCTTTTACCGGATGTACGATTCAGTCCATCGTGGTGCCATTGCACCGCAAGGTGTACCTGGAAGCCGACAAGGCCAAATCGCTGGTGATGAATATTCTGACCGATACTGATTTTGGCTTCGTTTTCTCCGGCCCGTTCGTATTTCGCTTCTTTCTCACCTCCAGTCGATCATTCAAAGACCATGTGGCCCGACTACCTTCGTTGAATGAGGATGTGAAGAACCTGTTGGTCCTGAGCCGGATGCCCAAGTTTATCTGGTGCGCGGAATTATACGATGCCGACCGCTTTGCTGAGAACCAAGCCAGCGGATTGATCGTTATTGATGCGACGGAAGCCAGTGAAAATATGCGGGAGGCCCTATTGTTTGCCGGGTATCCGGATCGCTGTCTGATCCGAGTGGGTCAAGAATTTGTTTCTCTACCGCAGAGTATGGATATTTACCAAATGTACCAAAGCAATCTACGATGAGCACCAAGCGATTTAAACTTACCACGAATAAACTACCCAAGGGAGCTAAGGTCGTTCCTGGAAAAACAGTAGCCCAGTTCAATAAGCGGCTATCCGAAGCGATGAAGGACGTAGATCGGGATTTCCAGCGAAAGCAGAGAGCTTCGGCTGATAAGGCCAATAAGATCGTGCTGAATGCGTAGCTTACGTTACTTTATTAGTCTCTGCTGAGTAATGCGCTTCACTGTTAGCAAAATCGTATGGGTCGTCAATTACCAAGTTTAATTGACTGCTGTAGATCTCTTCTATCCAAAGAACGAGCCCCTGGGCTACGCTTGACGTAAACTTTCGGTAGTTTCTTTGATTTTTATACCCAATATTTTGTAGTATACTTTCAGGTATTTCTGGCGCTGAACGCCCAAAGTAATAGAAGTGATTAGAGAGTAAAACAAATTCCGACTTCGTATCTCTTTTCAAATTGTGCATGTTTACGCTACCATCCTTGTTGCTGTGATGAGAATGCGCCTGTTCCCAAGTATCATCGGTGGGATTGAGAAAATATATGTTGTCACCTGCCATCATCTTCTTACTTCCGTTTCTGACAGGCTTTTTATCTTGAAATTCATCAGCAGACCAGTACTCGTTAAATGTCATTTTACTGGTCACTTTCATAGAAAATAAGCAGTTACCTGTAGCTTTCAACCTTCTTCCGCCCACGCCAAATATCCAATCATTAACCTTTGCAGTTTGCCGTATCTTAGGTTTACAGGTAGCTAGTGTGCATACACCGTGATAAGGATTAGGAGCAAATCCAAAATCTCTGTCTACGACATAAATATAGACACTAGACATCAACAATTCACTGTAGGTGCTGATGCTTGGATTGGTCGCATAGTACCGTCTGGATTCTTGAAATCATTCTTTCCTTCAATTGCGGTCATGATGCTCTCGTTGTTCCAGTTCACAATAGCAGAGGCGTATTTCTCAAGGCTTGGCGGAACATCAGATTCAGTTCCTCCACGAGTATAAACACCGACTATCCTTTTACCTTGCCGATTTGCTTCATCAATTTCCCAGTTAACCCAAGGTCTTGAATGCGTATTCTTTCCGATCAGTACTACTACTGTGCTTGCCCATGAAATCTTCATTCTCAATAGACGACGGATTACATTATCGCTTACTCTTTTCTCTTTTAGTCGTTTTTGATTAGATGGTTTTGCTCTGATTGAACTATTTCTTACGTCTCGCCCATTCCTATTCAATAAAGACGTTAATCCCGATACATGACTATCATCTACGTGATGATGGCTGACGAAGAGATGATTACGTTTACTCTTTTTAGACATTACATTGATATTTTACTTTGTGGTTTATTCCCCATTTCGGCGGAAAGAAGTAACAAATATTTTCTTTTGCTTTCGAAAACTTTTGCTTTATCCTAGTGCGTCCGGATATACCACATATCTCGGGGTTAGTGACTCGTAAATATTTATCTACTTCACAAAACAAATTTTGGCAGTCAATAAGTTGCAATTTTCTACCCCATAATGTAGGCAAAGGTATATTCAGTCGCTGGCATTCTTCTTCCTGTTTTTCTGTCATCATTCTAATTACATCCTCAAATGTATATTCTCCCAGCGACTCAAAGCATTTTAGAATACCGTTTTTGGCACCAGGACCGGCAACAACAAAATCCATTTCTGAAAAATGTGTGAGGGTGCTATAATTGATATCAATAGTATATTGGAAAGCCAAAAAATGGCCAATAGAGGGATATGATAGTAATAGGTTATACACTTCCTCTAAGCTTTTGCAAGCTTGAACAGACTCATGCAGTCTATTTTGCATCATCATATCAATTAGCGCAAGATGATTACTATGCTTTAGCCGATGGCCAAATACTCTCCCTACGGAAGGCATAATGTAGGCTCCAGAATAGTTCTTATGATTTTGCGCCATTCTGAAGGTGAGTAGTTCGTCATATCTTTTTCTTAAAAAAGATGAAGCGCTAATCCCGCCTAGTTCTCTTTCCAGGTGTCGATAAGTTTCAATCTTATTGAATATCTTGAATAAAATAGTTTTGAAGAAGATGTCCTCTGCGTTGTATGGATCTTCGTATTGCAATCCGATTAGATACTGACTCACCCTATCTGCTGCTCTGAAGATATTTGTGAAGCGATTTTGTATGAGTATAGGATCAGATGTCCAAGGGCCGGAAGGGTTTTGCAATCGCTTTAGGAAAATATTGTTTCTCTCTACTGCAAACTTCCAATAAGTATCATATACTTTGGACTTTTTAGGTTTAGTCAATCTAACAAAATGTGAAAGCATTTATTTTAGTGGATTAATTACGTTGCGAGAGATTTGTCAACCCTTTGAGTAGATAGTATGTGATTTCATCTACATAGACAGATTTTGCTAACGTTTTGTTGTCTTCAATCGTAAGACCATTCAAATCGGAAACCCTTTGCCATCCCTTTTCAAGAAGTTGTAGTAATTGTTCCGGCCAGTGCATTATATCCTTTTTGTCTCTATCTTCATGTGCTTGGTTCATTTCGAGGAAAGATTGGGATTTACTGATTTCGGACAAAGAGTTTATAAGATCATCACAATCATTTAAGTGACCAACCACCTCTAAAGTCACGCCCCCATATCCACCTATTAGAAATAGAGGTGTTTCGCTCTTTAATGAGATAATGATCTCTTCAAGCACGCCTGGAGCTATTCCTTTGTAATTTTTGGAGCGACCACCAATAAAGATTCTAGCATGACACTCGCTCTCCATAAGTTCGCGCATATGTGTTAGACTTCTAGACCAGATGTAAGAGTTTTCTATCCCTTCAGGAGGAATGAAAGTTTTCTCATCTATTGGTTTTACATCATCAGGTGGTGGAACTTTAGTAAACTTTATGCGATGAGCATATTGCGCTTGATTTTCTTCAGTAAGAGATAGACTTATGGGAAACGCTAGATAGCTCCTTAGACGGTCAGATTGAGCCTGATTAGCAAACTTGTATTGGTCAACAAGTTCAATGAGTATCTCTGTTATACCCCCTACTCTTAGGTCGCCACCGTATGCAACTGAAGCACCGCTAGCCAGCAAATATCTATTTATCTCAATAATAAGATCGTTAAGATGCAAATTACTCAGACCTAATTGTAACAAGTTGTCAGACTCAGAAGCTGACAAACCTACTATCATATCTAGTAGGCTAGGGTTCTTTAGCAAATCTATTTTTAATTCTTGAGCTATTTTCTTTGAAGTAAAAGAATCTTCTTTTACTGAAAGGTCTGATAAGTTTGGGTTTTCTTTACTCATGATGTAAAAGAGAGCTTAACTGAAGGGGAGTAATAAACGTCAGCCGCTCGTCCATTTTGTTTAACAATCCTAATTCTTCGTTTCCCAACGGTGGGTCTGGATAAATAATAATTCCTGTCTCTTTACCTTCTTCGCTTAGCTTCTCTTTAATTCCAATTATACTGAATAGCTCAGGATATCCTGAAAAAACAAGATCATATTGTACTTGGTACAAGTTCGCTTGTTGTTCCAGTGATAACTTGACGTAGTAGCTTCTAAGAGTAGCTTCTAATGCCAAATCAGCTATAGCTTGGTCATCACCATCCCACCTTCTGGTAGGTGTGTTTCCGAGATAAGGAAAGCTCCTATTCTCACCGCTTTCTACAGCGTTCACTATTACTAATGGACAATGATTGCTTTTAGCGATGATGATTTCGGTACGACACCAAGCACGGGATGAATAAGTATCGCCCCAAAAGGCAACTACAATGCAGTTACCTGCATTTCTCTCTATCACCTTTGCAAAATCGTTTCCATGGCCTATATCGTTGGCATCAAAAAACGTTTTCAGTTGTGTATTTGAATTTATATAATCGCGAAATGCTTTTGCTTTTTCTACTGTACTGTCATGTTTAGAATGACTTACAAATAGTTTTACTAGGTTGTGATTTTCTACGTTGTTGTCAGAGTTGATAAACAACTCACACAGTTTGTATAGGATAGAGTGATATATGTAATGGAATCTATCTGTGTGACCTGAGTAGTCATTATGTGAAGCTCTAACAAAATTCAATTTGCCTAACTCGACATTAGTATTATGAGCCTCATCAGTCAATCCTACAGGCAAGAATAAAGCACTTGACTCATCTCTTGACTGATGGAGTAGTTCAGTAACATACTCTTTAAAATTTGAATCAAGAATTACTTTTTTGCCAATCAAGCAGATGACTACTGTTTTTTCGGATTTGCTATAATCAATAGGAATTGGTTTCCCATTGCTAGCTATTACTGACCTAAAATATACCGGAATACCTAGTCGATATCCAAACGATTTGCTACTATCGCGACATAACTTTTCAAACAACCTATGGCTTATAGATTCTGAAATTTCGCACTCAGGATGTGAAACAATATAAACGGTTAGAGAAGAAATATACTGCATGATCAAACATTACTTAACAAACTGAAGAACACGGTCTTTTGGCGATACTAAAACTCTTCCTCCTTTATTTTTGACTACTTCATGAAATACTTTATATGACTCTATAATCACTTTTTCCCAAACAAAGGAACTTACAGTAGAAACCTCTAATTCCTTTACCAACTGCTTCACCATGTTCAGTAGCTCAGTGTCTACACGGTCACTTTTCTTCAACATTCTGTTTCCTTTAGCATAATTATAGATTATAAGTGTTACTGCTTCTTCGGCTACTTGAGATCTACCTCTGTCTTCATTATCCAATATAACAGGGTCGCTCTTGCGTTTTAATTTCATTAAGTCTCTCAAAACGGGCGACCAGCCTAGAAATGCGACATGCCCTAAGTGAAATACGTCATGAAATCTATAGTCATCAGGTTTCCTGGAATTATCGGTAAGAGGATCACCTAAAGGCTCTATACTATCCTCTCTTTCCAAAAACATTTTTACAACCGGAAAATGTAAACCCGGCTCCTCTACAAACTGAACAATAAATGAATCTGGGAAAGGATTCTCATATTTTTCATCGATTCTGGGTGTGGACAATAAATCTACCTCTTCAAATCTATCTTTTGTCTTCTCAAGATTAATTTCCGCTATCTCCTGTAAACTCATATTGTAGTGTGATGCTATAGCAGAAACGTACCAAAGGACATCGCCCAATTCTTCCTTCAAAGTCCTTTCAAAGCTTCCGAAGCCTTCACCATCCCTGATAAGCTTTTTTAGGGTTGTAAGTACCGATCCCGCCTCCCCGGCAAGTCCAAGATAGCCTAAAAAGAAGTTCTTCTGATCTTTGGAGTTATAAGATTGAGTTGTATAGGCGGACGCTTTTTGATAAGCGTTTAACGTAAGTAGGGGTTTATTCATTAATGACGCTCTTTGGTGAGAAATCTACTTTGAGCCCAGTAAGTTAGTTAAAATATTTCATTGCGCTATCTTAGATAGGAGCGGTCTCTTCATATTATCACCCTTCTTCGTCTCAGCTTTCCCCTGTCCAACCCAACCCCCTCATTCCTTATAATACATGCCTTCGACCAAACATGGCTCTACACCACCATTATCCGTCACAAGTGCCAATCAAGCTGACCAGAAGTAATATCGCTGGTTCGTGAAAAGATAGACGGATGACCGAACACGGCAAAGTAGGCGTGAGATACGGTTACACTAGGCTGGCTGCTGCCCCGGCGGCATTCACTATCACCGGACTATCTATCAAATAACGATTTTAGCAAGTTGGTTAATTCTGTTCTTACCTGTTCATACTCTAAAAAGTCAGTCCCCGGTATCTGATGCGCTAAACTATTTTTCCAGGCAGCTTGCAAGCGCTTGTCGCTTTCCTCGTTGATCATCTGATTTATGCCGGTAAAGGTAAGTTTCTTGAACGCCATCTTCTGATGGAACGCTTGGACGATAGCCGACCAATCCAAGTCCGGTACGTGTTGCGCCAAGTACCAGATGTCGTAGAAGTCGCGCGGGGCGGTGTATGATCGTTGGATCAGTGCCCGTAGCTTTTCGGCTAATACTTCCGATAGCGAATAGCAGGGTACTCGCTCAGCCGCCGGTGACAATGTATCGGAGTAAGCATGGTTCACTTTGCGCTCTTCGGTAGGAAACACCATCGTTTCGAACGAGATAATCTCTATCTTGATGCTGGTGCGCCAGCGATGTGGCGGCGGGGGCGGTTGATTCCGAGGATGGTCGGCACCCCAGAACTTAACGACGGCCGCAAAACCCGTAGGGCATTCCTGGTGCTTGAGTTCTTTCCATTGTTGTA
The DNA here is from genome assembly GCA_964385665.1 of uncultured Saprospiraceae bacterium. Taxonomy (GTDB): domain Bacteria; phylum Bacteroidota; class Bacteroidia; order Chitinophagales; family Saprospiraceae; genus JAAUTG01. Next base: position 1,338 of record CAYLPW010000221.1, on the reverse strand, counting down.
GATGTAACGGCATACCGGTTCGCTCGGTCACTACTTGCGTGATCTGCTCAAGTAACTTTTCGTCCAGCCGGAAGTCAGGATTGACTACCGTAAAGTCCAGATCCTCCGAGAACCGGTAGTTAGGAAAGTAGCACTTCTTCAAACAGGTGCCGCCCTTGAACACTAGCTGCTCCCGACACTCGGGTAGCGAAAAAATCGCATCCACAAAGTGACCTACCGTCCAATCTTTGTCAATCGTCGTCTTAGCTACGCCCTGCAATTCGGCTATGGTGGCAATCTCTTTCTGGCGGATCATCAGTAGGCTTTATCACGGATGGATAGAATCGTTTCTTCGCTCAAGTTCATTCGAAGCTTCCAATCGGCGACAAACTTTCCTTCTTCGGCTCCCTGCGGATCAAACAGGTTGTACTTCGGATTCACCTGCGTTTGGGCATACTGGATAAACTCCTCCATGCTAGTTTTCTCTAGCAGTTCGGCTAAGTATCCCATTCGTTTGGTAGTGGCGATATTCTGTACAGCCCGGCAGTAGGTGATCATTTTTTCAGCATCCAACTCGGCCTCAGCAAAGGCTCGTATCAGTTCGGCGTATCCCCCGGAATACTGCGGCAGATCAAAGCAGTCGACCAAGGTCTTTTCCACATCAGTCATTCGATACGTAGCGTTTCCGTAGCCCTGCGGCTCGTAGCCCAACACCTTCCGGGGGTGTACTTTCACAAATTTATAATCTACTCCGAAGATACGCTTGGCTTTCTTTTCCTGAGAGGTTTGTACAAACACCGTATTGGCAAACTGTTCGGTCAACCCGTGCTGGCTCAGGGCCGACCAGTAGGCAATGCCCCCGTCTCGAACCAGAAAACTACCGATCACCAGTTCATCGCGAAAGTTATGGCGGCAGTACTTCCCCCGTTCAATACGGCTTAGCAGTCCCTTCTGCGTTAGGTTTTCAACCACTTCGTTGAGATGCGCTATCGGCTGTTCCAACGCTTCTTCTATCGTATCTAATGCAAAGATCACCACTTCGTAGTCATCCAGCACCTTGAGAAAATCAATTTGATGGCTCGTCAGACGAGTAGACTGATATGTTCCCATTCTTGTTACTTTTTGATAGACTATAGACCCCTTATTAGAGGTTTATATCCGTACAAAAAGTAAATTTACGCATTTCATGGAGAAAGTCAACGACTTACGAAACCATCACCGGCATTGGTTGCAAGTGCTGAGCGAGTTTCCCAGAAGGGGTATTGCCGCTTTGAGAAAAGATCGCTGGGTGCCCAAACACGATAAAGTGATCCTGGGCGCGGGATACCGCGACGTTGAGCAGATTATCTCCACAGTCAA
>CAYLPW010000220.1:2038-8331 GCA_964385665.1 uncultured Saprospiraceae bacterium | reverse complement strand
CTGTCCTGTTAAAGGCGTCAGATTGGTTTGTATCTGCTGCGGAGCGAATTGGCTTGTCCTTTGGCATTTCACCATTTATTGTTGGTGTTACGATTGTGGCCTTTGGTACGTCGTTGCCAGAGTTGGCATCCTCCATTGCCGCAGTGATAGATAACGAATCATCTATTGTTTTAGGAAATGTCTTAGGGTCTAATATCACAAATGTAACGCTCATACTAGGTGTAGTCGCTGTGGTAGGAGGAACGATCCATTTTCGAAAAGATGTGATGAATGTGGATATGCCATTGCTGTTGACTTCCGCTGCCTTGCTCGCTTTTGTGATTTATGATCGAGAACTTTCTTTGATAGATGCCATTCTGTTATTGATCGGTTTGGTGGTTTTTTTGACCTATTCTTTTAGAAGTAAAAGCGACAACGAAGAAGAGGAAGGCGAACGACCTACAGTTACGTTCAAAAGTTATTTGTTGGTTTTATTTGCTAGTGGACTTGTTTTTTTAGGTGCCAAGTATACCATCTTTTCGATTAGTGCGCTAGCCACTATTGCAGAAATCAGTCCCGAGGTGATAGCGTTGACAGTAGTAGCTTTGGGAACATCGTTACCAGAATTGATCGTAAGTATCACCGCTGCTCGGAAAGGCAGAACCGAAATCGCCGTTGGCAATGTACTCGGTTCCAATATCTTCAATACCTATGCGGTTATGGGTATTCCACCATTTTTTGGAAAGGTAGAAATTACCCAAAACGCATTACAATTTAGCCTACCGTTCATGATCGTCATCACGGTATTATTTGCTTTCATGTGTTTATCTAAAAAGATTTCCCGTTGGGAAGGCATGATGTTGCTGATTCTCTATACTTATTATGTGGCGCAACTGCTTAAAGACGTGTTATGAGACTAAGCTGTTGTCCGCTTGAAGACAGAAAAAGAGCGTTGCTCGACGGCTGTTTTTAATTTTTCGATGGAATTGGCGACGAAAGGTACTTCGCGTCCAGTTGTTCTTGTGTAAATCTGGTAAGCACCAGTAAGGGCGATTAAAGTCAACATGATTGACAGAATTTTTAATATGTTCAGGAATAAGGATACGAGCTTCAAAGTGCATTCTGGCGAACACCCCTTTTCTACTCTTTTTTTTCATGGGCTTACGGTATATGACCGCAAGTACATGTAATACGTACAGCTCTCACCAGATGTTGCCACTGTTTTATTTATTAATTTGTTAAAATTGTAATATCAAACAAGTTCTATTGCCTATGTCATTGTACGACCAAATTCAAAAGTGTATTCGATACATTCAGCAGCATACGACATTTCAACCAGAAGTAGGGTTAGTATTAGGAACAGGCTTGAGTGGATTGGCAGACGAGCTAGACATCGTTCATGTTTTTAACTACCAAGAGCTACCTCATTTTCCAGTTTCCACTGTGGAAAGTCACAAAGGACAACTACTTTTTGGCTATTTAGAAGGAAGAGCAGTCGTTGCGATGGCAGGTCGCTTTCATTATTACGAAGGCTATTCGATGCAGCAAGTGACGTTTCCTATTCGGGTGATGACATATTTAGGTATTGAACAGTTGATCTTATCGAATGCTTCGGGTGGTCTGCAAGCACATATCGAAGCTGGTGATTTGGTCTTCATCAAAGATCATATCAACCTACATGCAGCACATCCATTGCGTGGCGAAAATGACGAACGTATCGGTCCGCGCTTTCCAGATATGATGTACGCATACGATCCACAACTGCTAGAGAAAGCCATACAAATCGCCCGACAACATAATATCCGAGCGCATCAAGGCGTGTATGCTGGACTGCAAGGACCTAGTCTGGAAACACCTGCGGAATATCGGTATTTGAATATTATCGGTGGCGATGTAGTCGGGATGTCGACAGTGCCAGAAGTGATTGTAGCAAGACATATGGACGTGCCAGTTTTTGTTTTGTCCGTCGTGTCTAATAAATGTTTTCCGATAGAAGAGTTGACGCCTACCACTTTGGAAGAAGTAATCGAAGTGGTCAAAAAAGCGACACCGAAAGCAGCGTTCCTTGTAAAAGAGTTGATAAAGGTGCTGTAAACTACTGCACAGTTAGTTCTGGTGAGTAGCTTATCGAAGTCGGATAGAACGTCTCAAATAGAACCAAAAGATAGAAAGTGCTGTCACGATGTCTTTGTTGTACATCAATCTGCCGACATTTGCTTTTTTATAGATCGCCGTCCTTCCATTTACATTTACTATCAAATCCTGATCCAAGAATTGAAGGTAACGCACCACCGATTTTCTGGATCTCAGCAAATTGTACTCGCCAGGAAGAGAAGCTATGAAGTAGAGAAGCGACTGTCGGCTATTGAAATCCAATATCAACGCTTGATTCTGACCATTGCGGATCTGCAAGTTGTGGTCTTTCGCGCCCTCTACGTATAGGTCTCCTTCTATCAGTATCAATGGTATCTTCGTTTTGGTGAGAAAGGTAAAAGCTGAGTGAATCAGGTCTTACTATTTGTGCAATAGTAAATATACGTCTTTCATTCAGCTTTTTCAGAGTAGTTCGAAAGAAATGTGCCAAAAACTAAGCGTCATTCTTATTCGGCTCACTCGTTCTAATTTTCAACGTACCGCTCATTTTCCAGTCGGCATGAGTAGCTCCCTGTCCTGCACTACTAGGTACACTGACTTTAAAATCTTCAAATTCGTAAGTGATTTGTGCGCCACGACCCGTTAACTTATCGTAGAGTCCGATTGCCAATTCTGGCCACGTTTGCGTATCTTTTTCCATAGTCTCGACTATATAGTTTGATTGGTGAATAAATTATGATTTCGCTGTTAGCAACTTGTCAGTAGTGTCTATTTAGCGATACAGCTACAACGAGAAGAGGAAATGGATGTTCAAAGGATTTTGAAAATATGAAAGTAGGTTGGTGTGAAAAGAGGAATGAAGGAACGAGTCAAATGCATAAGAGGAAGTTCAACAAATAGCATTACCTACGAGTACACTCGGAAATTTGGCAGTATTTCGAGGAGACAAAATGTAGGTAGTGCTAAGTTTTTAGGCAACCATAAGGTTCTGCGCACCAGTGTAGACATCCATTGACAAATCGTAGTGCTGAATCGTTTTAAATGACTAATTTATTTTTCATACTTACATAACAAGCGCATCGCTATGCTTTATTCTCTACGCCTCAGAGATTACGTTTATCATTTCCTTTTTTTAGACAGCTAGACTAGTTTTGTTGCCTTTTCGCTTCACCTTAAAGTTGATCGCTTTATCAACCCATTGTTCCTGAGTTGGTTAGGTGGAGTGGCGATGAAATTTTCGTCAGCCTAATATATTCTTCGCAATCCAGTCGCCCACTGCTGCCGTACCTACTGCTTTTTCTTTCTCCGTCGCAATATCTACCGTCACCATTTGTGCTTCCAAAGAAGCTTCCACTGCTTCGCGCAATACTTTTGCTTCTTCTACTAAATTTAGACCCATTTCTAGTAAAATAGCTGCCGATAAGATGGTCGCAATAGGATTGGCAATATCTTGCCCAGCGGCTTGCGGATACGAACCGTGAATAGGTTCAAAAACTGATGTGTGTGTACCGATGGAGGCAGAAGGTAGCAGTCCTAATGAGCCAGTAATAACACTCGATTCATCTGAAATAATATCACCAAACATATTGCCCGTCACGATGACATCGAAGTGCTTAGGATATTGAATCATCTGCATAGCAGCATTATCTATAAACATATAGTCGACCTGTATAGTAGAGTAGTCGCTTTCCATATCTTGAATGACTTCGCGCCAGAGTCTGGACGTAGCTAATACATTGGCTTTGTCCACAACAGTTAGTTTTTGCCTCCGTTTTCCAGCATACTCGAATGCTAATTTAGCAATACGCTTTACTTGTGATTTGGAGTAGACCATACTGTCAAAAGCCGTTTCTCCATCTTCACTTCTGCCACGTGGTTGTCCAAAATAGATACCACTAATCAACTCCCGAACCACCACTAAGTCAGCCCCTTCGATCAGATCTTGGCGCAAAGGTGATTGGTGTAGTAGCGACTGAAAGGGCTTCACAGGGCGGATATTAGCATATAAATCTAGCTGTTTCCGCATGCGTAACAATCCTTGTTCAGGACGCACTTTGGCAGTAGGGTCATTGTCATATTTAGGATGCCCTATAGCTCCAAACAACACAGCATCTGCTGCCATACAGTTCTGGTGTGTTGCTTCTGGATAAGGATTACCCATTAGGTCAATGGCGGCTGCACCGACTAGGCTTTCTTCCATTCTAAACACATGACCAAAGCGATTGCCAATCGCTTTAAGTGCTTTCACAGCTTGTGCCGTAACTTCTGGTCCGATGCCGTCACCTGGTAGAGTTGCAATGTGGTAATTCATTTGTATGGTGTCATTAAATGTTTAAACAAGTTCTAAATAGCCAAATCGCAAAGATAGACGTGCTATCTTTCTGTCCAACACTACCTACTTCTTTGTACTTCATTTATTTCAAACGATTTACGATGATTAAGATCACTTGACAGCTTTTTACAATTAGGGAGTTTGTAATAAATAAAATAACCTGGATTGTTGAGAATTATAGCGAATGATCACAAGGCGCGAAGCAGGAACATAGCCTTCCCGATACCGATAGCTATACGGCATCGGGACATGAGTCCATCCAAGAATGGTGAAGGATCTATTCTTGAGTCTAACACAGTAGCCATTTGGGAGAAGCTCAAAAATGGGTAGGTTATATTTTGCCAACGCCCCTATCTATTTTTTGATCGAAAATCTATACTTTGATCGAATACCAACATTTCATTGCCTAACTCGTCTATACCTTTGCAGAAAAAAGAAATGCAAGTAACATGTATTGGACTCGGCATTATGGGTAGCCGAATGGCGAAAAATTTATTAAAAAACGGTGTTGATTTGACAGTCTACAATCGGTCGGTAGCAGCAGCGAAAGAATTAGAAGAAGCTGGTGCAAAACGGGCGACTACTATTCCAGAAGCAGTCAAATCTGCGGATGTCATTATTACGATGTTAGCAAACCCAGAAGCCGTGCGTAGCGTCATCTTGGATGAAGGTATCGAACATATTAAAATGGATGCTCTCTGGATGGACTGTTCTACCGTCAATCCTTCTTTTTCTGTGGAGTCAGCTAAAATAGCGCAGCAACATCATGTTCGTTTCCTAGACGCACCTGTAGCTGGTACAAAACCACATGCTGAGAATGCGCAATTGACCTTCTTCGTCGGTGGCGCAATAAATGACTTAGAAAAGGCGCGACCATTGATGGCAGCAATGGGACAAAAAGTAGTACACATTGGAGAAGTTGGAAAAGGCTCTTCTTTCAAAATGCTCGTCAATGCACTACTCGCACAGTCCATGCTGATGTTTTCGGAGACTATCTTATTGGGAGAGAAAATGGGCTTAGATAAGGACTTTTTGTTGAATACCTTACCGAATCTAGTAGTGAGTGCACCCTTTACGAAAGCGAAAGCACCAATGATTCAAAACGACGACTATGAAGTTCAATTTCCGCTAGAGCTGATGCATAAAGATTTACACTTAGCCACCCTTTCCGCTTACGAAAACGGGCAGCCTCTTTATCTAGCGAATATCGCAAAGGAAGTATTTGGCGCAGCGGCGGCGGCTGGTTTAGGTCGATTGGATTTTGCGGCGGTGCATCGGTATTTGGAGGGGAAGGGGTAAGTCAATGGATAGTTTTGTTTAGGGCATAATAGCTGTGTCTATGATGAGCTGTTAGGTTTATAACATTTGTGTTCTCATCATCCAAGAACAAAAATTTCATTTCGATTTTTTTTATTTCAATATTAAATTTTATTTTTGACAAAATCATCAAGAAAAAAATGTCAAACAATGCAGCAGTCGTTTGGAGAATACATTAGACAATTAAGGGAAGAACAAAAAATGCCATTGAGGAAATTAGCAGCCCAATTAGATATTGACCAATCTACTCTTAGCAAAATCGAAAGAAATGAGAGAAAAGCTGTTAGCAGTATGATCCCTATTCTAGCAAACATTTTTGAACTGGATTATAAGAAATTAAAAGTCAGATTTCTAAGCGATAATATAGTCAATTATTTATGCAAAGAAGATTTTCCTATTGAAGTTTTAAAAGTAGCGGAACAAAAAATTGAATACCTAGTCAAACAAAAGGCGTAATAAATGAAACGATTTATTGACTTATTTGCCGGAATTGGTGGATTTAGAATAGGCTTTGAGAAAAATGGGTTTGAATGTGTTTTCACATCTGAAAAAAATAGACATTGCCAAGAAG
>CAYLPW010000220.1:0-2028 GCA_964385665.1 uncultured Saprospiraceae bacterium | reverse complement strand
TTACAAGAAAAATTTCGATGATACTCCTTTTGGGGATATTACACAAATTGATCCAAAGGAAATACCTGATTTTGAAGTATTACTGGGTGGTTTCCCTTGCCAACCATTTAGTATTTCTGGGAAAAAGAAAGGTTTTGACGATACAAGAGGTACTCTATTTTTTGATGTGTGTAGAATAATCGAAGAGAAACAGCCCAAAGTGGTCGTACTTGAGAATGTAAAGCATTTAATCCACCATGATAAGAAAAGAACACTGAAAACTATTCTATATTCTTTAGAAGAATTAGGATACAACGTATCTCAAAAAATACTAAACGCTAAAGATTTTGGATTACCGCAAAACCGAGAAAGAATTTTTATTATCGGATGCAAACAAGGGTATTTCGATTTTAATAAATTAGAGAAGGGTAATACTCCTCAGCTAAAAGAATATTTAGATTCAAGCGGAGAATTTGACTATTTGGATAGATCGGAATATACATTAATTGAGAATCCTCGAAAACAACCAACGGGCTTGATTTTTGTCGGCTATCGTAATAAAAATACATGGAAAACAGGTGTTAGACCTAACACCGAACATCTTTCGAGAGTGCATCGTCAACCTAATAGAATCTACTCTATTGAAGGTGTTCATCCTACACTTCCTTCACAAGAAACATCAGGAAGATTTTTTATTTATCTGCCTCAAGAAGATAGAGTCAGAAAACTGACAGTAGATGAATGTTATAGAATAATGGGATTTCCAAATACATTTAAGAGACATGAAAGAACAGGCGAACAGTATAAACAAATTGGTAACTCTGTTGCCATTTCAGTAATCAATGCAATAGCAAAACAAATAGTAAAACAACGATTACTTGATGAAGAACCACAAACAGAAGTTGCAGGAAATTTACAAGCTCTCCTTTACAATTGACGATATAAAAGGAATTGATTCAGAAATAGTAAGTCATATTGAAACAATAGGCGAAAAACTATCGACACAGAAGGGCGTATTTACGGTCTTAGTAACACTGGTTACGCACAAAATTGTTAATCCGAAGCAAGATATTCGTTACCATCAAAGTAGTATGGAGAATGGATTTTCGGGAAGAACGATAGATACAAAGTATATCACTCCAACTTTAAAAGAACTTGGACTGCCTTCTATGGCTGAAAGCGGTTGGTTGACAAGATCACTTGAGCAACCATATCCATATACTTTAGATTACAATGGTAAAATTAGTAACAGAAAAGTCAAAGCTGCATTTCTGACTATTCTTGACTTTGTGGAAAGAAAGCCCAAGCAATCAAAGAGTATTTTGAGGCTTCTCCTATTTCAAGCTATTCAAGTAGAAAAAAGATTAGAAGTCCCCATCACGCCACTAAAAAATCCTAAAAAAATAACAATTCAAGAAACAATCAATGCCTTAAACCTTCATTTCAACAAAAAATATAACGTTCATGGTGGCTCAAAACTGCCTGTTCTAGCCTTTTTTGCCATTTATCAATTATTGATTGAGGAGGTAAAGAGATATGAGCAATGTTCATTATTGGGGTTAGGAAGTCATACTGCATCAGATAGAACTTCGAAGTCTTCGGGAGATATAGAGATTATAAAATCAAACAAACATTACGAATCCATTGAAATCAAACTTGACAAACCTATTGATAGCAATATGGTCAGAATTGCGATTGAAAAAATTCATCGGTTCAATTTAGAAAGATATTATATACTTTCCCACTTTGGAATCAAACAAGAAGACAAGGTAAAAATTGAAAGACTGATTGGCGAGACAAAGTATAATCATGGTTGTCAAATAATCCTCAATGGCATTCTTCCAACTATCAAGTACTATTTGAGATTAGTTGATAATACAGAAGACTTCTTATTGAAATATTCCAAACTTATTGAAGAAGATAAAGAGCTAAAACGGATTCATAAAACTGAATGGAATCAAATAATCGAAAATAATTTTAAAATAAAAAAGAAGGTGGTATAGAATGAAAACTAAAATATCAGTATTCAATGTGCGTCTCTACCTTGTC
>CAYLPW010000219.1:0-8398 GCA_964385665.1 uncultured Saprospiraceae bacterium | reverse complement strand
AACAGACGAACAATTGAATATCGAATGTCGAAGTGGCTAAGCGGTACTTGTTGCGTGATTCGTTCGTTATTCATCATTCCTTGTTCAATATTCGTTATTCTTTCTTATTTGAATATCGAACAGACGAACAATTGAATATCGAATGTCGAAGTGGCTAAGCGGTACTTGTTGCGTGCTTCGTTCGTTATTCATCATTCCTTGTTCGTTATTCGTTATTCGGCTCGTTTGAATATCGAACAGATGAGCAAGGAATATCGAATATCGAAGGGGCTAAGCGGCGCTTGTTCCGTTCGTTATTCAGTATTCCTCGCTCAAAGTTTGTTGTGCCTACTAAGCTGCGACAGCCTCGTTCACTTTCGCAAACGCTTGCTCAAAATCTGCTTTAATATCTTCGATATGTTCAATACCAACAGACACCCGCAACTGATTCGGCAGTACGCCCGCACCTAATTGTGCCTCTTCGGACAACTGCTGATGCGTCGTCGCTGCTGGCTGAATAATCAGTGTTTTGGCATCGCCAACATTCGCTAGATGACTCACTAAATTAAGGCTATCGACTAATTTAGTGGCATTTTCTTTGTCGCCCTTAATCGTGAAAGACAATACGCCTCCAAAACCATGATTAAGGTATTTCTTCGCGTGCGCATGTGCTGGGTGACTTTCTAATCCAGCATACCAAACTTGCTCTACTTGGTCGTGTTCGTCTAGCCATCTGGCGAGTTCTAGTGCATTATCAACGGTACGCTGTACCCGTAATGACAATGTTTCTAATCCTTGCAGCAACAAAAACGCGTTAAACGGACTCAAAGCAGGACCGAAGTCACGCAAGCCTTCTACGCGCGCTCGAATGGCAAAAGCGATATTTCCGAATGGTCCATCTGTTCCAAAAACATCCCAGAAAACCAAGCCTTGATACCCTTCTGAAGGCTCTGTGAACTGCTTGAATTTGCCGTTGCCCCAGTTGTACGTACCACCATCGACGATAACACCGCCTACGGATGTTCCATGACCACCAATCCATTTGGTAGCCGACTCAACGACGATGCTTGCGCCATGCTCTAGCGGACGGCATAGATACCCTCCTGCGCCAAACGTATTGTCAACAATCAATGGCAAATCGTGGTCTTTTGCAACCGCTGCTAAAGCTTCAAAATCAGGTACGTTGAAGCGTGGGTTACTGATCGTTTCGCAGTAGATCGCTTTTGTATTTTCGTCGATGAGACGTTCGTAGTCGCTTGCTGTCTCCCCATTGGCGAAGCGCACTTCTATGCCTAGTCGTTTAAAGGCAACTTTAAATTGATTGTACGTTCCGCCGTATAGATTGGAAGAGGAAACGAAGTTGTCGCCTGCTTCCAAAATGTTATTTAGTGCGATAAATTGAGCGGACTGACCAGAGGCGGTTGCTACTGCTGCTACTCCCCCTTCCAAAGCGGCGATACGCTTCTCGAACGCATCCGTTGTTGGGTTCATGATGCGCGTGTAAATGTTTCCAAACTCTTTGAGGGCGAATAAATTAGCTCCGTGTGCGCTATCTTTGAATACGTAGGAAGTGGTTTGATAAATCGGTACGGCTCTGGATAAAGTTGTTCCGTCTACTTCTTGTCCAGCGTGGAGTTGTAGGGTTTCGAATCTTAACTGTTCTGACATATTTGCTTAAATTTTTGAGTGATGACATAAAAGGAGATAGGCGGCTAAGGGACAACATCCAGCTACTTCATACGAACAACATGCGCGTACGACAAGATTAGCCGATGTGTGTCTCAGATTAGCAGCAACAACAACAGCAACACGCTGTCGTGGTAGTTCTAAAAAATACTGTATTTGAAATTGAAAACATGAATTGATTTTATCTTTCCAAAAACTGATTTGGCAGGATGTGGCACCATCAACGCAAATCGCCAAGGTTGCCAGAGTTTCATAGAGCCTGATCTCTCCACTCTTCTTTATAAAATCATTCTGAAAGGAAGGTCTGAATCGACCTCATCTCGGAATGAGTGACTGCAAATGTAAGTGCAACTTATCAAGAATGAAAGTTCTTAACAGTTTTTTAACGAATTAAATATTCAGATGTACTGAAGAAATTCGACCTTAAGTTTACTTTGATAATAAACTTTTCTTATCTTTAAATAGTAAACATAAACAATGTATTTAAAGGACAAGAATACTGGAATTAGTCTTGAGTCTGCTATTTCGGAAGTGATGAAATCAGATTATAAGTGGATTCAAAAATCATCAACCTTCAAGTTCAATTGGAGCGTAGAATCTGAAAATGAGGTCTATAAAATTTATTTGCTTGATAATGAGGAAGAGATTTTAGGGTTAATTTCATTAATAGATTATCCTGATGAATACAGAATACATTTGAGTTTAATTGAGACTTCAAATGAACAACGTGGTAAAGATAAGACTATAGAACATATAGCGGGTTGTTTATTAGTTTTTAGTTGTGAAATTGCATTTCTGAGAGGTTATGATGGTTTTCTGTCTCTCGTTCCCAAAACACTTTTACTTGATCTATATCAAAATAAATACGGCTTTCGCCAATTCGGTAGACTTCTAGCTGTCGAGGGTAAATCGTCAAGAGCATTAATTGGAAAATATCTAGCAGATGAAGAATCGTGAAGAAGTATATCAGGAACTTAGGAAAGAATATACTGACGAGGAACTAGCAGATTCCTACATTTTTAGTGTTGATCTTCCAGTAGCTGAAAAGCAGGCTGTGCAGGAAGAGTTCGTCAGGTTGAGGATGGAACACAGAAAAAATAGAACGCCGCAGGAGAAAATGAAATCTGATCTATTTGTTTTGAAACTTAGAATGAAAAGTTACTTCGAGAAAAATAGTTATGACAAAGAATTCAAGTTTTCAGTTCAGTTAAGAAACTACATTCAAATCATCAATAGAAGTCATATAGAAGTAGCTAAAAACTTAGGAATACATAAGACCAAACTAAGCAGGTTAGTAAATGGTAGAGATCGTCCAAATATTGAATTGATGTATCGTTTAGAAGCACATAGCAGTCAAGAGATTCCTGCTTCTTACTGGTGGAAATTGTACGCTCGTGAACTTGAATATACTATATTAACAGATGATAACAAAAGAAGAGTAGAAGCAAGTAAAGTAGAAGATATTGTAAATTTAGATGTCTAGTAGTGTAGTAGTATGTTCACAAATATGGTCATCACTGGCGTCTTTTTAATAAGATATTAATAACTTTTTAATAATTTAGAGTTGCTTGTATGCCAATTACAAGGTTATCGAATACGCAGAAAGTATATAGAACCCTATTATAAGTCAGAAAAATATATGCCCATCATCTAACTTGTAACATACATTCATTCAAATATTATGTTGTCTTTAATTTATATTCCTTCCAACAGTCGCCCCGTAAATTCTAGGCTTGCAAAAAATCCAAAATACCTAAATCAGCCTTCTAAATCGATTATTCATGGGGTGACGAAATAGCGTTCTATCACCGCATATACGCCTCAAAATACTTGCACTCCCGAATCCGTTCCTTATAAAAATCCGTGAACGCCAACTCACTCAAATACGCGTAGCCTTTCATGTATTCGTCCGTCGGCATCGGAATGTCGTTGTAGCCTTTTGGTCGATAAGCGTCCGACATATAGTATTGCTTTTGTTGGCATTTGGCGATCATAAAGGCAGAACGAGCAGCTAATTCAAAGCGTTCTTGTGCCATCGCGAAACTGTAAGCTTGCTCAAAATAAATGATTGCTGTATTGACTAGATCAAAGTTTTCTTTATTGCCGTAAGGCGCGATAGGATGGCGAACTACGCCGTTCGACGCTTTCAGATTCCAAGGTGTGTAGGACGAACCACTTCTAAAAAAATCGGTCGCCTGCCAGCCAATACCAAAGTAGGACATGTTGTAAATAGCAACACCCATATCGTACAAAATATCGGTGCCTTCGTAGCCACCTAATCGCGCTCGGCGTTCGCGTTCCAAAAGTTCTTCCACAATTGCTCCTTTTGTGTACAACCCTGTGCTATCGCGGTCGCTGACGATCATATTGGAACGGCAATTGATACACTCTTCGAATCGCTCTCGGAAGGGATTGGACAAGGCAAATTGTCGCCAATCGGAGCGGTCAATACTCGACCAAGCTAAGCTGGCTTCCAACCATTGTCCACGCGCCATGTAATAGGTGCCGCGAATATCTGTCAACGAGAGAATAGCAGATTGCGTCAAAGTGTCACGTCCCAATAAATTGATAAATCGTTCAAATTCGCCGTTGTCGACTGCGGTTTCGATGTCGTCGATGAGGTCAAGGTCGGGATTGTATTTTAGGTCATCGAAATTGTAGAAGGCAAGGAAAGCTAGACCATCGTTTCCAGATTGTAAGTATAAGTTGGCGATGCGATTTTCGTAGTATTGTTTGAAGTCGGGATAGCGTGATAGGAGTTCTTCGTCTTCTAATAATGCTAGGATTTCTTCTTCTTCCTCCGCCCCTATTTTGGTAATCGTCGATAAATAAATGACGGTGCGTAAGATATTAATTTGGTTACTCAGTTCTTCGTTTTGAACGTAGCGTTCGACTTCGTGTAGCGTTTGTCGTGCTTTGTAATAGTCGCCTGCTAGAAACTCTAAATAGCCTTCTGCAGTGTGCCAAAAATCTTTATTCTTGACTAAATTTTCTTGTCGACAAGCGCGTACAAAGTCCTGTAAATCAATTAAGTATTCTGCTTCTTCGTTTTTAGGTACTAAATGAGCCACTCGCTGATGTAACGCATAGCCTTCTTTTGGATAGCCTAAAAAAGCATCTTCCAAACGACGAATTTCTTGCAATAAAAGCAACTCTAGAAAGTCATTTTTTGGCGTGATCGAGTAGATTTTTTTCATTTCTTCCAATACGCGTCCTTTGTTGCGCCCTGCTCGAATGGCATACATCGCAGCCCGTTCTTCTGCCGTTTTGCACAACAAATAGCATTCTTCCCACTCTTCGTCCGTCCGAATTAGAAAGCTTCGAAATGCCGACTCGCGCCGACTTGGGCAATCACTAAAAATACTCGCATAGATAGCTGATGCTCTTACATTTTCTCCCAATGCACGCAATGCACCAGCATAATGCCCTTGAATCCAATGATAGATCAAACTATTTCGCTCGTCTGTTTTAGGCATGAAGTAATCGTAGAGTTGGAGTGTCAATTTGTAATCTTGTGCGTAGTGCGCGAGTCGAACGACTTGATAGGCATAACGCAAGCGAATGTAGTGCGAATTGGTGCGTTTGAACGCTTTTGTCCCCTCTTCAATGAGTTCATTCATGGTCGCTAAATCGCGGTTGATGTCTTGCCACGCATCGTCAGGAAGGGTAACGAAAGGCTCGCAGCGTTTGGCAAAAATGAGGTAATTGATGGTTTCATCACATTTTAAATCGAGCAGATAATCGGCGAAATCATTGTCTTTGAACCGCAAGCTTAATCCGCGTTTTGGGTCTTGCAGAACGCTTCGCATGCTTAACAAATCGTTTAGATCGCTTTGGTAGATGACGGCTCGCACTTCTTCTTCGGTCGCGTAGTCACAGACGCGTTCTTTCCATTCTTGGATGTTAGAACTTTCCTTTCGTTCTTCTTCGTCCTCAAAATTTTCGTATAAATCGGCGAAGCGAATATCTAAGAAAAAAGGAGCTGGCTCCACGGCTCTTTTTACCAGTTCAGGATTGATAAAGCTGTAGCCCAAACTATAGCTCTCAAAGGTGCAACTTTGGGAAAATTGATAGCTGAATAGAAATAGAAAAAGGCAAAATAGGCGTGTCATCATCGTTGAGTGTATCTTCTGTTGGGAGGACAAAATAGGGAAAGTCTTTTATATGTCACCCCGTGAATCTTGTGTATAGAAAGCGGTAGATTCGTAATTGACCAATTCAAGTCGAACGTTCACAGGGTGACTTTTACGCATACTTACCCTTCCAACGCCTCCAAATACTTCGCTGGCACATTCTTCGTCAACCAAACCCCATTTTCAGACAAGAAGAACCGATGTCCAGCTTGGTGCATCTCCAACGCCTTGACGGTAAAGAGGAATAGCTTTCCATGTCGCCGCCCGACAGCAGTAGCCGTTGCTAGATCAGCACTCAAATGTACATGCTGCCGTTTCATTTTTTGTAGCCCGTTTTTTTGGATACTATCGACGAATTGGACGGCCGTTCCATGGTAAAGAATAGTAGGTGGCGTTTGCGGTGTCAGTTCTAGATTTACCGAAATGGAATGTCCTTGATTGGCTCTGATCTTCGTTTTGTCTTCGTTGAAACTGAATCGTTTTTTGTTGTTCGTTGCCACAACTTGTTGGACTAGCTCAAAGTCCACGTTCGTGCCTTTTGCCCTCATCTTTTCGATTAGTTCTGGCACGTTTGCCCAGCCTTTCTCATCTAGTGTCATCCCAATGACTTCAGGTCGATGCCGCAGCACGAGACTCATGAATTTACTGACTCGTTTTATTTCTTTTTCTTGCATAATGTTAGTAGGTGCAGTTCAGCACACTATACAGTATGGATATGTAAATCGTTCCAACAGGTCGAAATTGTCCGATAAAACAGGCAGTTCACCGCCTGTAGTTTGCTCATCTAGCTCTAATTTTCTTCCATCAATCGACCACTCAATTGCAGCAATTGCAATTCAATAATCTTCGCATCATATTTGGCGGTATTCAAATTGACGGCGGCGTTGAGTAGGTTCAGTTGTGCTTGCCGAATCTCGACGGAGCTGACTTGTCCTGCTTTGAACTGTTCCTCCGTACGCTCGAAATTGAGTTGATTGGTGGCTAGGTTTTGACGCTCTACCTCTAGAATGAACAGCGCGTTTTGATAGCTTTCCCAAGCATTGGTTAAGGTGGTGAGCAGTTGTTGTTCCAGTTGTTGGCGCTGAACGACTAAACTGTTGGCATTAAGTTTAATGTTTTGTTCGCGCATTTTTCGTAAACCACCATCGTAAAGAGTATACGCTACATTAACACCTAATGTCCAACCGCGACTATTGGAAGAGACGAAAAAGGATTGCTCAGGGTTATCTTGATAGTTTAAGCTGTAGCCTGCAGTCGTACTCACGCTTGGGTAGCGCACGGCATCATTGAGTTGTAGATCGTACTCCAACAAGTTTCGGTTCTGCTGTAGAATAAGTAATTGAATATTATTGCTCAACATGCTTTGCATCAGCGATTGAAAAGTAGCCTCTTCCAAATATTGTAAGCTGGTATCGACTTGAAAATCCGTTTCTATATCTCGCCCGATTAAAAAATTCAGGTTGCGACGTGCGTTTTTGACTTGCTGCTCTAAATTAATCAGATTAACAGTATCGCGTTGAATGTCGACCTGTGCGTTCAATACTTCTAATTTGTTGGCTTGCCCATAGTCAAAGCGATATTGCGCCCGTTGTCGACGACGTTGCGACAGCTGAATCGTTTCTTCTTGAAGCTCAATTCGCTCGCTCAATTGCGCGAGTTCATAGTAAGCAGTCAATACGTCTTGCATGTTCAGTTCGATGGCTTGTCGCAATTCTAAATTAGTTAAATCTAGCGTCGATTTTAGTTGTTGCAAGGTCAAGTCACGCGTTCTATCATAAATCAGATAGTTGGCGGTCGCGTTCGCTCCTACACTCCAAGAAAAGGCATTATTAAAAGCTATTTGTTCCCCACTACCTAGTTGCTGCGTTGAGCTTCCTAAATTCGCGTTCGGTCCAGCATTTAATGCAAGTGTTGGCAAATAGCCGTTCAGTCGTTTGTCAGTATTGTTGGTTGCCACAGCTACATTGTTGCGGGCGAGTTGGAGGTTGTAGTTGTTTTGTAGCGTGGTTTGGATGGCTTGTGTGGGGCTGAATAGGGTGCTTTGAGCATAGGTGACTATCCCAATTAAGCAAATGATTATCGTTGTACTGTATTGTTTCATGTTCAGACGCTATTAATCGTTTTTGATATTTGGCTTCTTCGGAAATGGTTCAAAATTTGTGGTTAGCTATTATGCGTGCGATTGAAATCGCACGCTTTTGTTATGGACTCATGCATCCGATTTCGTTGCTCGTTCTATGGAGTTTAGTATAACAAAAGCATATGATTTCAATCATATGCCATAAATCGCACTTATCATGCGTGCGATTAAAATCGCACGCTTTTGTTATAGACTCATGCATCCGATTTCGTTGCTCGTTCTATTAAATTCAGCATAACAAAAGTGTATGATTTTAATCATACTGCTCCAAAATCTCTTATTATGCGTGCGATTGAAATCGCACGCTTCTGTTATGAATTCACACATCCGATTTCGTTGCTCATTCTATGAAGCATAACAAAAGCGTATGATTTCAATCATACGTCAAAAATCGCACTTATCATGCGTGCGATTGAAATCGCACGCTTTTGTTATAGACTCATGCATCCGATTTCGTTGC
>CAYLPW010000218.1:0-8477 GCA_964385665.1 uncultured Saprospiraceae bacterium | reverse complement strand
TTCGCTTCAAATCCACGAAGAATCGGACTGCCACCGCCCCCTTGACTTTTTTGGATAAATACACCAGCATGATCGCCCAAGGCATCGGCACTGGTAGAAGGTTGTGTAAAAGCAATATCTTGATCGGAAACGCGCTCAATTTGATAAGGTAAGCGTTCGGCGCGTTCATTTTTTCGCCCAATGACGACTACTTCGCCTAGACTAGCTGTTGAAGTTTCTAAAACGATAGTTCGCTCGTCTTGTAACTCTTGCCAGGTGAGTTGTCGGTCTTGGTAACCGATGTAGCTAAATGTAACTTCGGTAGCAGCAGGTAACTCTGGTAATTCAAATTGTCCATCCAGATTAGTGGCTGCGATAAAAGATTGATCCTCCGTGTACACATTGACGCCGATGAGAGGCGATTGTTGTTCATCGACTACCGTAATAGTCGTTTGGGCAAAAAATACCGTCTGGAAAAGAAGAAGTAGAATGAATAGAAGAAACAATCGTTGGTGTAGCATGAATAGAAGATCAGAATGACAAGTTGAGTTCAGTCAAGTAGGCATAACGACAAAGACAGATGCCTTCATCTTTTGGGAATCCCTATATTGAACCACTTTAGTGTAAAAACTGGTCGATTGCTAGGCAGATTTTGAAAGAAGCTACCGTACAACAAGCACACGACTCTATTTAGTTTGAATCACAATCTGCTTGTTTTGCCGATGTTGTTGGTCTTGAATCAGTTGTTGACATTGCTCTGTGATTTCATCCAGCCAGCACTGAAAGCACAACTCACCCTCTGGATGTTGGCATCTTTGAATCGTAACGTTAAAGACGCGCTTAGCGAACAGCTTGGAGTTAAACCCTACCTTAGGAAACATCAACGCTTTACCTGTTGACATATCCACACTAGATAAAACACTCTCCAAAAGTGGAATTACTTCATAGATGCTTCTGCCCTGCCAGTTCTCTTTTTGCAGCTCAGGTATACTACCTGAACTTTCTTTGATCTGACCAGTAGCATCTAATAGAAGAATCTGAGCGGACATGAATTGGTATTGTTTTTCCTATGATTGTGTCACATAATATACAATTGAGCCTCCGACTCGTTTAATGATCGGTAGACTGCTTATAGCGTTCCATTCTAGTAGACCTTTTCTCTGCGCAGCTAGCTGTAGTTAGAGCCGATATATTTTTTCAGCCAAATTGGTAAATAAGCCTTCCACGTTCTCCCCAGTCTTTGCACTAGTTGCCATATCAACAGTCAACTGACCAAATGCTTCCTGAATTCTCGCTCTGTCTACCAAGTCTGTTTTATTCGCCACTAGCCGAATCACGCCCTCTGGCAAGACACCACGAATAAACTTCAAATCGTGTTCAATATTGTTCCAAGTCACGGGTCTAGTCAGGTCAAATACATAGATGACTGCTTTGGAGCCCAACCAATACGTTCTAGGCACTTTCTCTTGTGTCACTTCGCCAGCTATATCCCATAGCATGAGTTTGAGCGGGCCGTTAGTCGTATCTACCAGCTTAGAATCTACCTTTACTCCGATGGTGGTCATGTAATTTTCATCGAAAGTATTATTGATAAATTGATTGAAGAGCGAAGTCTTACCAACGCCAAAATTACCTGCTAACATGACTTTCTTAGGAATCATTCGCTCAGCGTTTTTGTGGATGTAAAATGTTGTTGAAGAATGGTTTTTACTTGGTAGTTCGTAGCGTCATCAATGCGAACCAAATGTTGGTTAAGTTCCTTATTGACCTGAATCAATACATCTTCTAAATCTGAAGTTTGCTTACTCGATAAAGTTCCTGCCAACGCTACCGCAATGTAGTAGCTGTACGCATTATAAACAAATATCTGATAGTTTTCGTAGCGGATCGTTTCTAGGTCTTGTGTTTTTTGAGCAAAGGCATCTTCAATAAATAACTTGATAGCTGTGAACATACCCGCTAGCGCATCTGCATCTATGGTGGTTTGAAAAGAATGAGAACCGAGCAAAACACCTGAATTCTTCTGAATCACATAGACTTCCTGTATTTGAGAAATATTATGATCGGCAATGAGTTGCTTTGCTCGCTGCTCACTTGCTGTTTTTCTGCGCCAAGGAAAGATAATTACTTGTGTCCGTTCAATCTGTTCTGCAATAGATTCGCGTAGGAGTTCAAACTGATACTGAATGTACTTTTTAATCATCTTGCCCAGCACAGGATAGATAATGTCTAGTATCTCCTCTTGTGAGTTCTGAATACGCTGGTCAATTAGTTCGTTGACCACCAGTTGAAATTCACGAGGAAATTCCCGCTTGAAGAAGTTAAACTGATGGTCGATCAGTAGATTGACCCGTTTAGAAAACTCCTCATCTTCTAAGGCACGACGAAGTTCATTCAACTGCTGTCTATCTTCGCGCAGTAGAATGGTACGCAACTCATTGATTGCTTGCTGATGTTCGTCGAGTGGTTGTTCCATCACTAAGTTTGAGCAGTTTCTTCTGTTGTGTCAACCAGATTGGCAGATAATTGACCAAAGATGCTGGACAGTTGAGCAAATGAATCGGCAACCTCTTGGCGTCGCTGTTGCTGCTGATCACTCATCTGTTGCTGCGTTTGTTCTTGTTGGTGCTGTATTTGTTTCTTTAGTTGATCGAAATGCTCCTCTGTCTGCTGCCTGACGCCTTCTATTTTCTGATTCAACTGGTCGATGGCTGTTTGAATGGCTGCTAGCTCCTCATTCATCTTCACTTTGAAGGCTTGCAGTTCACTTTCTTGGTTGCGCATCTCTTTTCCAACCAAAATATCGCGGATCGTAGCGATCTCGTTTAAACTCATATTTGTGTTATCCATGTTGGCCATTTTTTGGTGTGCTTAGGAACGGTCAAACAATAACTTCCTTCTAAATCGGGAATTTATTATTTCACCGTTCCTTATCAATAGATTAATTCAAATTTTATCCAGTATGTTTTGCTCAATGCATACGGTCGCCACGTACTTCGATTTCCTTCATAATTTCTGCCTCTCTTGCTAAATATTCTTTCCATCGGCTACGCGTTTTCTCTTCTCCACAATAGTGGTTCGCCAAGTCAATAAATAAGCGATAATGCCCCGCTTCCGACACCATGAACCGATAGTAGAACGCCTTCAAATCTTCATCGCTGATGTAGAGCGACAACAATCGAAACCGCTCACAACTTCTGGCTTCAATAAGTGCGCAAACTAACAATTTCTCCAACAAGCGATCTTCTCGACTACCTTGCCCTTTTCGTTGGAACTTAAGCAGGGCATTGACATACTCATCTTTTCGTTGTTGTCCTAAATCCAAATTACGTTTTTCCAACTCAGATAGCACTAGCCGAAAATGTCCCCACTCCTCCGTGACGATAGGAGCTAGGTCTTTTACCAAGCGTTTTCGTTCTGGATACTGCTGAATCAAGGAGATACAAGCCGTCGCTGCCTTTTGCTCACAGTAGGCGTGATCGGTCAATATTTCCTCCAAATCCATTTCTGCTAAATTGACCCAACGCGGATCAGTGGGGAGTTGCAAGCCCAGCATTCGTACGGCTTCTAATTCTGCTTCTCGTGTGCTTGTCGTTTCCATATTCATGATTAGCTAAATTTTCCTGTTATTTTGAGGCGACAAAAGTACAAAAGGAAATTGGTTTGTAAATTCTAGACGGTAACCTACAATATACTGTATTTTTGTTTTCAGTCAACTATATAAATATGAAAAATTTACTGGGAATTATTCTTTTACTGTGTTTATCCAGCTGCCAACAGCAGCCATCTTCTGAAACTGCTGTGACTGAACAAGTGACAGCCAGAGAAAAATGGTCGACAGAACGTGCCTGGAATTGGTACGATAACTTAGGGTGGTTAGTCGGCACCAACTTCAATCCGAGTACGTCAATCAACCAGCTCGAATTTTGGCAAGCCGAGACTTTCGATGTGGAGACGATTGAGCGAGAACTCGGATGGTCTGCTGATTTGGGAATGAATGCACACCGCGTGTATCTACACAACTTGCTTTGGGATCAGGATAGCGTAGGATTCATGAATCGTCTGGATCAATATTTGGATATATCGGACGAGTTAGGTATCAAAACCATGTTGGTCTTGCTAGATGATGTATGGCATCCAGTGCCTAAATTAGGGAAGCAGCCAGAGCCTGTCCCACACATCCACAATTCGGGTTGGGTGCAAGCTCCTGGTGCAGCTATTCTGGGTGATACGAGTCGACACGATGAGCTGGAAAACTACGTCAAAGGCATCATGAGTCGCTACGCGAAGGATGAACGTGTTTTTTGTTGGGATATTTATAACGAGCCAGGCAATGCAGCCTATCGACCAGGACGAAAAGAATTGGAAGTGCCCAACAAGGATATTTACTCGCTAGCGTTATTGAAAAAAGTAGTAGCGTGGGGGAGAAGTATGGACACTCAACAACCAATGACTGCTGGACAGTGGCGCGGAACAATTGAGCATTGGGGAACACCAGATAGCCTGCCACCGCTGGAACGCTACATGGTCGAAGAAGCTTCCGATGTGATTTCTTTTCATGCCTACGATGGCGAAATGGAGGGTATTCGTCGGAAAATCGAGGAGTTAAAAAAATACAATCGTCCTATTCTGTGTACAGAATATGTGGCACGGGGCGGCGGCAATACGTTTGAAGCGGTGCTGCCTATCTTGAAAGAAAACAATATCGCCGCCTTCAATTGGGGATTCGTGTCTGGAAAAACGAATACGATCTATCCTTGGTCGAGTTGGCGCGAACCCTTCACGGCTGAACCCGAAATTTGGCATCATGACATCTTAAGGAAAGACGGAACGCCGTATTCAGAGGAAGAAGTTGCTTTTTTGAAAGAAATGTTGGATGAATAGTTGATGGACTAGCGTTTGTACATTTAAAAAGAGGAGATTTGTTGTCATTCGTTCCTCAATCTCCTTTTTTTATGTATTACAGATTATGGCTTTCGTTGTTAATTAGCTGCTGCGCATTTGCTGGCTTTGCCCAAATTAGCAGCCTCTTTATGCTTCCTGAAGTAACGCAGTATCAGCAACTTCATCCAGCCCAACTCAGCACGACAACCTGGAGTATTGCGCTCCCTCATTTAAGTACTCAATTCAATAGTTCTTCGCTGCGATTAGGTGAGTTATTTTCAAATGGTGAATTGATGATCGGTAATAATTTGGAAGCATTGGCGAATGAAAACCAAATCGATCAGCAACTGATGGTAGAAGGCTTTCGCCTACAATTTCGTCCGAATGAGCAACAGCAATGGAGCTTAAATTATACGCTTCGAGCGAACAGTCAAGTTCGTTTTTCTCCAGCGACGGCTGACTTTATTTGGGCGGATGCGCTCGATCTTCAGCAGACGCCACTGCCCCTTCGACATCACATTCAACTGTTAGCTTATCAAGAGGTTGGAATTGGTTATACGCGTCAGCTACCGAATGACTGGTCATGGAGCATCCGAATGAAAGGACTACACGGCATTGGGGAAGTCAAAAGTGTGCAAGCAGATCTGAGTTTAATTGAGTCCAATTCTGTTTCTGCACCAGTTTTAGCAGCTGATTATTATTTGAGAGGAGCAGCCCTATTGGAATACGATGGGTTTGGAACATTGGGAAGTACTGGCGACCTAGGAAAAACGATTAGAGAAATTACGCAACCGAATTTTGGAGTAGCTGCGGACATCGGTGTACAAGCAGAACTAAAAGACTGGACGTTGACTATCAGTTTGCTGGATGTTGGACAGATCAATTGGAAAGCAGCAACCACTCATTTTCGATTTTCAGGGCAATTTCAAAATACAGGACGGGAAGTTATTCAAGATTACTTAATGGAACGCCAAAGTTTTGAGCAAGCAACGGATTCGCTTCGCGCTATTTTTGAGGTGACAGAAACCAACGAAGCGTACCGAGCGTGGTTGCCCGCACAGTTCGTTACGTCCTTACAATATACAGCATTGGATCGTTGGCTACTGGCTGGCAATTTGAGAACACAGTGGTGGGAAGAGGACTTTCAAGTAGTAGCTGGTATAGGCATAAGACGAGCAGTGACTAATTGGTTGACACTGGGTACAACCTATCAGTTTTCCACTATTGCTAGACATCAATTAGGTGGACAAGTATTGGCACATTGGAAATGGGGACAGTACTTTTTGATCACCGATCAGTTAGGCAGCTTATGGACAGTAAAAGAGCGTCGGCAAAGTAGTTTTCAGGTTGGATTGAACTTTTTGATCGGTAAAGAATATGAGTAGATAGTAACATGAATGTTTTCCCCTCAAAGTAAAGTTTTCATTTTCTCTACAAACAATCATAAAACATGACAAATACCTATAAAATAGAAGGAATGACCTGCCAAGGTTGTCGAGCCTCAGTCGAAAAAAAATTAGCGCAAGTGGAAGGCGTGGATCAGGTAACCGTTGACTTGGAAAAAGGAGAGGCAGCAATGGTGATGAGTCAACCTATCTCCATAACAGATTTGGAGCGGTCGTTGCCCGAAAAGTATACCATTTCAAAAAAGACACGACGAGAAGAGACGTCTATGGTAGCAGACGTGGGAACAGAGGAAGAAAGCAAATGGCAACAACTGAAACCGCTGTTCTTGATCCTCCTCTACATCTCCGTAGCAATGGTTTTGATGAACTATAAAGATTGGAACGCTCAGTCTGCAATGCTGGATTTTATGGGTTTGTTTTATATCGTCTTTAGCTTTTTCAAAATGCTGGACTTAAAAGGTTTTCCCGAATCGTTTCGGATGTATGACCCTTTGGCGAAGCGCGTTCCTGTTTATGCTAAGGTTTATCCATTTATCGAAACTGCTTTGGGACTAATGTTTTTAATGCGCTTTCAAATTCCATTTGCCTTGATAGCTACTATCGTGATTTTGGGCATTACAACTGTTGGGGTGACAAAAACATTGCTAGATAAGAAGTCGATTCGTTGCGCTTGTTTGGGGACAGCCTTAAAGTTGCCGATGACGGAAGCGACGTTTATTGAAAATGCGATTATGCTGGTGATGGCGACTACTTTACTAGTGAATTTTTTATAGGTATTCGTGTCGAATCGATTTTTCAACAACATCACCCTTTTTTTTAGCATTTCATCCCCTTAAATTCACCACTCATCATTTTCTACTTTCGGATCGGTCGATTTCATAGCACTTTTGTCGGGCAAGCCAACCAAATGGCGCGCACAAAAAACGATACAAACTATGAAAATCACTATTTCCTTATGCTTACTTTTTTGTACTGCCTACTTAATGGCACAAACTGGCGTCATCAAAGGCACAGTCATTGACCAACAATCCGAAATGCCCATCATCGGCGCAACTGTACAACTGCTCAATATAGACAACGAGCTAGGCACAGTGACCGATATAGATGGCGACTTTCGCTTAGAAAATGTTCCGCTAGGACGCCAAGCGATTCAAGTGACCTATGTGGGCTACGCCCCAATGAGCCTTCCAAATATTGAAGTGACGAGCGGAAAAGAAGTCGTGCTGAATGTGACTATTGAAGAAAGCATTAGCGAACTGAATGAAGTGGTGGTCACCGCCAATAAAGATCAAGCACAAAATGAATTAGCCACGATTTCCGCCCGACAATTTAGTCTGGAAGAAGTCAATCGCTACTCTGGCGGACGGGGCGATGTGGCGCGTTTGGCAGCTAACTTTGCAGGTGTTTCTTCGCCTGATGATAGCCGAAATGATATTGTGGTGCGGGGCAATTCGCCACTCGGTGTCTTGTGGCGCATCGAAGGGATTCCTGTCCCCAATCCCAATCACTTCGCAACTTTCGGGACAACTGGCGCGCCTGTAAGTGCCTTGAATGCCAATATTTTACGCAATTCCGATTTTATGACCTCTGCTTTTCCTGCTGAATATGGAAATGCGCTGGCAGGTGTTTTTGACATTGGTTTCCGTCGAGGGAATAAGGATAAGAACGAGTTCATGTTTCAAGCAGGCGCATTTACGGGCTTGGAAGGCATGGCAGAAGGTCCCCTTGGTAACAAGGGTGGATCGTATGTAGTCGCAGGACGTTATTCGCTCATTGGTTTGTTTGGTGGATCGGGTGGAGCAGGAACAGCGGCGGTGCCAGACTATCGAGATGTAGCGTTCAACGTGGATTTGGGTAATAGTAAACTAGGGCGATTTTCCTTTTTCGGAATCGGTGGTAGTTCGGACATCAACTTTTTAGGCGATGAAGTGGATGAGAATGATTTGTTTGCTGCGGAAGATGCAGATTCCTACGTCACTAGCCAGTTCGGTGTAGTTGGATTGAAGCACAATCTAATCCTTGGTGACAAAACGTATATCCGAACTGTTCTAGGAGCTTCTGCTTCAGAAAATACGTTCAATGAAGATCGCTATACGGACATTGAAACGAGCGACGAAAAACTACGCATCCTGGAATTTGACAATAGCGACCAGCGCTACACCCTTTCTTCTTTTATCAATAGTAAATTGAGCGCTCGACAAACACTGC
>CAYLPW010000217.1:0-8490 GCA_964385665.1 uncultured Saprospiraceae bacterium | reverse complement strand
GCCACACGATCTTCCAGCCACTCTTTCAAATAATCCAGTTCCTCTTCGTAGTCTTTCCCGACAAAACTATTGAACGGCAAAGGAACACCCAATACATCCCATCGCTCAAAATTGCGGTCGATGGCTTCGTTGCGTCTCAGTATTTCGATTTGGTCATCAATGGTTCGGTTGATGTTTGCATTGCTCAATTCGCTAGTGCGATAGGTTTGCCATTGTTCTTTGATTTCTGCACGAAAAAGTGGGTCTTCGAGGAGTCGCGTCCACCAAAAATGAACGAGCCATAAATCATCAGGTGTCCGTTCGTTGTACTGATAGATCCATTGATCGACGGCGCTACGTCCATCCATACCTAGTGCAATATTGAAATCCCAAACTGGTCCCATTCTCAGTTTCTTCCCTCTGTCTTTGTACATGAACGTACTAATACGATACGCATCAGGATTGGCAGCTAACTCATTGAGGATGAAGAAGCGAGCAAAGCTTTTGGTACTAATGTAGTCCGTGTACGTACGCTCTGTGCCATTGCTAAAATCATCGGTGAGCAACGCCAATTCAAAACTGTCAATATAGCTTTTGATGTAGTTGCGTTGTTGGGCAGTGATGTCGTCGCGGTCTGGATATTCATACAAGAAGTAGGTTTCTTGTCCTTGTTTTCCGCCAAAAGGCGCATAGTCTAAGCGGTTGCCTTTGGTATCATAATCGGATCGAAAACTACCTCGTTCGTCGTAAACCGCATCACCGCCCCAGTCGTCATCTTCATTGTCGCCAGAAGTTTTGTCGACTTTTAGAATATAGCCACCTGTGATACTTTCTGCGTCCGTATCCATTGGTTCTAATCGTTTAATATCAATGCGATTGTTATCGCGCTTCAATTTTTCCATCAATACATAGACGCCCATATACTGCTCATCCAGCATCACTTCCACAAATTGCGTGCGAGAGGCGTACACATTGATCTGATTGGATAAGTCATAGACTAGGGTATTTCGGATCAACGTTTTGTCCGCATACGGGCCGTAGAGTATCCAATCCTCCTCTTCTGGAAAACCCAATAAAGCAACATCCAAATCGGCATTACTCGCATCCCAGGTCTCAAAACCGTACGATTTTTTCTCAAATAGTCGTCGAGAAGTAGAGCCACGCAACTCAATGCCAATTTGTCCATTAGCGACCGTATTTCCATTTTGTTTGATGCTGTAATCGGCAGGTATTTTTGGTTCATTGACAATGGTATTGCCGTTCGTGAAAATGGACATGACTGGCAGATCAGCTGTACCTAAATCCGCTAGTTGAATGCCCGTTGGGTCATCAGTCGGAGTACCAGGTGCTGGTATGTCTGTTTTTTCGTCTTCGCAGGCGGTGAAAAGAATAGAAAAGAGGAGTAGCAAGAAGGTGAATCGTCTCATTGTCAGTGGTATTTATTGTGTATTCGGACAAAGAAAACGAATGAAAGTTGGTAATGGAGCGATGAGACAGTGTTAAATTGATGTTATGTGAATATTAAGAGGCGAGAGGTGAGGCAGTACACGTGCAAACTACGATTTGACAAACTGCAACGCTTGTTTTTCTGACCAGTACAAGCCTTCTTCATTAAATTCAATAAATCCTACATGCCCACCATAACGAGGCGTCATTAAATGAAAATAGTCATGGTTCTTTGCCGTTGAATAAGGATAGCAACTGTCACCTAAAAAACTATCATCTTTTGCATTGACTAACAAAGTAGGCACTCGAATATCGTCGATGAAATGCTTGCTGCTGTTGACTTCCCAATAATTGTCAGCCGTTCCAAAACCGTGAATGGGAGCGGTGTAGCAGCCATCAAATTCCTGAAAACTGTTTGGCAATCGTTTGTTTTGCCAATTGATTTCACCTGGATAGATTTTCATTTTTGCGACTAGCTTTCCATTCAAAGAACGTAAAAATCGTTTGATATAGATTCGATTGTACCATTTCGCCAATTCGATATTTGCATTTGGAATGTCAACAGGTACAGAGAAGGCAAGTGCATGTGAAATTTTGGAATTGATCTGCTCTTTTTGTTCGCCCAAATATTTTAACAATACATTGCCACCTAAGCTAAATCCTATCGGTACTAAACGCACGTATGGGTTCTGCCTCAATACATACTGAATGATCTCTCGTACATCTGCCGTTGCACCCATATGGTAGCCAGTCACTTTCCGATTGATTTCGCCACTACACCCTCTAAAGTTCACCGCTACCGCGTCCCAACCCTTTTGATTAAAGGCTTTTGCCATTCCTTTAATGTAACGACTATCGCTACTTCCTTCTAGTCCATGTAGTAATAAAACGAGACGAGTACTTCCCACTTTTGACCAGTCTAAATCAACAAAATCACCATCTTCCAACGTCAATCGTTCGCGTGCGAAAGTACATTCCACTTGTCGAAACAAAGCTGGAAAAATGGTACTCAAATGACCAAAGCGGAAGGGAGAAGGAGGTGTGTAGGAAGTGTTGAAGATCATAAACTACTCATCAGTCGTAGCCGCCCCTACCGATTCTAAGTAGTGCAACAAACGCTCCATCGGTCGTGGAATAGCCACACGTCCAGAACGCACAAACTCATAAATACCAAAATCGCGCAATTCGTTCAATAGGGCTTCGGTTTCGTGTTGCTGTCCGGTCTTTTCAATGACGACGAACTCTTGTTCTATTTCCAAAATACGAGCATTGTGACGGCGCACGAGTTGCTCCATCGTCTGTCCTGAAGTAAAACTATTGAGAGGTACTTTGTACAACGCTAATTCCTGACGCACCACTTCGCTATTGTCATAATGAAAAGACTTTAGCACATCGACTTGCTTATCCAGCTGAGCCACCAGTTTTTTGACTGTATCTTCTGTTACGTGTACTTTAATCGTGAAACGATGAATTCCTTCCAAGGACGATTTGGAAGTAGTCAGAGATTCAATATTAATATGACGACGTGTAAAAACAGTAACGACGCGTTGCAAAACACCAGTTTGATGTTCTGAAAAAACCATGATGGTGTATTCCTTCTTTTCCATAGGATGCACAAAGTTTATAATCCGATAAAACCAGTTGACGAATATGGAGGAAGCAAAAATATTGAGCGATCTTTGAGTTGTATTTCTACTTCCCTAATTTTGATGGAATTACGAGAGCTAAAATAAAGCAACTCGAAGCTTATTTGTCCTGTCACTTCAACTACTTGCTATGATGACTTCCAGCTTACAAGATCGCTTTTTGACCAAAGGCTACGCACATGTAGAACAACTCCTCGAAGAGGAAGAAGTCAGAACGCTTCGACATATCTATCAAAAGCTATTGGCAGATAAAGAACGAACAAAAGGGCTGAGAAGTGATTTGGCCGGTGAACACACAGACACAAAGCAGATAGAGCGTATTACGCAGGTCATGCGCCCAAGTTGGGTGGAAGAAACTTTGGCAACAATGCCTATTTACACCACTGCTTTACGATGCGCACAGGATTTGTTAGGCGAAGATATGGCATTCGACTTTGACATGCTCATCAATAAAGCACCGCACACAAATACACCCACTCCTTGGCATCAGGATGCGGCGTATTGGATTGACTTACCTGATCGGCGAGCGGTGAGTATTTGGGTGGCACTGGATGATGTAGACGAAAATAACGGCTGCATGTGGTTTATTCCTAGAAAAAGTACGTTCGAGGTGTTGCCGCATCAATCACTTAATGGAAAGGGCGCACTGTATTGCGAACCTATTGGACGGGAACAAGCAGAAGCGATTCCACTATCCAAGGGGGGTTGTACATTTCATGACGGCTATACGCTGCACTTTTCACGTGGCAATACCACTGATCGGCAACGTCGAGCGTTGATTCTAAATTTTCGCCCAAAAGCAATGATTGAGCTGGAACGATCTCAAGGATATGACCATACAGGAGGAAGGACATTTCGGAATAAAAAGTAGTTTATTGGATAGTGGAAAACTGCTGCAATAGAACCACCAAGTCTGCCTTTGAAATAGAAGTGTGACTAGCCACAAAAGCGCGCATTTCGTCTCGATAGATCGTTTCAATTTCCATAGGCAGATCAATTGTTTTGTCTATGAAAGGCAGTAAAACAAGAATAGCATCCATATTGATACGCTGTCGCAGATAGTGATTCAATAGCTTTTCCGCAATCCTCTTTTTACTTTCCAATCGACCACGAATGTGTCGCTGATTCTCCAGCCGCAATCGACAAGCAGCCACTGCAAAAGCAATCGGATTGACCATTTCCCAAAGGTCATCCAAATACTGCTCGCGCACTACATATTTCTGAAAGTCCAATTGCAAACGCGTCTGCGCAAACTCATAAGTGTGCGTCTCATAACGAGCTGGTACTGAATTCGCTAAAAAGACCGTCAAAATACTAGCTGGAATCTTATACGCGACTTCCTCTCGCACCGCTACAAAATCCTGAAACAACTGCTGACTAAAGGACGCATTTTCATAGCCTACTTTTTCCAAACAAAGCAACAATAACGCCATCTCTTGATCTCTGAATCGCATTCCTATGACTAGGTTCTCTTGAGCTGCGTCTGGTCGCGCTTGCACCACACGCTCTGGCAAGCGCAAAAAAGTAGCTGGGCGCTGAAAGTCAATTTTGCCTGTCCAATTGGGCAGAAAAAAGTCGATAAAATCTTGATACAAGTGTTCAATCAATACTTTCCATTGTTGCTGCATAGTGTGTCGCTTATTTGGAGGACAACAGCCAATTAGATAGAGAGGTTAACTCAATACTGACTTTTTGTAAAGGATAACTTTAATTAAGATTTTCAATGAAGCCAGAGAAGAGCGAGAATCAAATCGTTTACTCCCGTGGCGTTGAACTTCCGCCTAGAAGATTAGCCGTCAAGAAAGTTGATCGGTGGGTAAGCGAAAAGAGCAATGCTGAAACGGTAGTTCTAAACTTCTATATCTAGCTGAATCCACGAAAGAGTGGCTTGGATTGCGAGCGGGAGGGCAGATCAACTTTTAGGCTAATATTCTTAGCGGAGAGCCTGCCTGTCACAAGCGACAGCCTGCCTGCTGCAAACATCGTCAGGCAGGTCAGACAGGGTTTTGCTTCTTTTTACGGCAAAAAGAAGAAAGAAGCACTTTGTATTTTTTGCAACAACACGCATCAGACCTACCAAATTAATCTTAAGTACTACAAAACAACACATAGGTTCTCCATAACGTTAAAATCTTACATTCATATATCAAAATATCAAATTTAAACGTTATCTCCATCAATTCGTGCTAGACAAATTAAACAAACCACCACTCACACTACGTTTAAACGAGTCATCCTTCAATTGGGAAGCCCTAAAAATTCCATTATCTTTGCAGTTCTATTAGCTTACCCATACGCGTGCTTTTCTAAAAACTTATGAATACGGTCGATTACTATTCACAGAATAGTAACAAAATTGGTGTGCGAAAACGAAATAGGCTATTTGTATCGTTTTCGTCCTATAGACTAATCTCATCGCCAAACCACGAATGAGAAGTAATCCATCTATTGATTGCTCTTCAGCATACTTAAACAACAACTCGTATGAGTAAACTTTTACTGACCCTCTTCGCCTGCATATGCTACACCACTATCGCTTGGTCACAATGTGCGCCAGATGAGACAGCACCAGTCTTTGAGCTACCCCTTCCCGATACCTTAATCACAGTTTGCGCCGGAAATAGTCCAGATCCTTTTCCCTTGACGGCAATGGATGTCTGCGATGGTGAATTGAGTATTTTCCCAGCAGACGATACGACCGCTACCAACGGGATTTGTGCAGGCGGAACGATCATCAGAACCTGGACAGCAGTAGATGCAGCTAATAACCAAAGCGTCTTCACACAACGTATCGAAGTCACAGCGGACAATACACCACCAACGAGTTCGTACGTCGTCGAAGATGTGACAGAATCCTGTGGCACTAATGATCTGGAAGCTTGGCTACGAGAACAACAGACTGGTCTATTAATTGGAGCTGCGGATGACTGCGCTATTGAACGAATCGACAATGATGCGCCTGCACGTTGGGATACCTGTGCAACTTTGACCATCACCTTTTCTCTGATTGATTTTTGTGGGAATACGACCACTTTGACTGCGGATTATACGCTAGTCGATG
Organism: uncultured Saprospiraceae bacterium; assembly: GCA_964385665.1. GTDB lineage: Bacteria > Bacteroidota > Bacteroidia > Chitinophagales > Saprospiraceae > JAAUTG01. The sequence continues at coordinate 2,358 of CAYLPW010000217.1, read as the reverse complement.
AAGCGGCGCCAGAGTTTGACAATTTACCGCAAGATTTGGAATTAGGTTGTTCGCTATCCTTGCCAGAAGTACCTGACGTAACTGCTACCGATCTATGTTCTGGTGTCGATACCATTCTATTTCAAGAAACCATAGAAGAAGACGATGAAGTGCTGTGTAACAACTTTAGAGTGTTGCGGACGTGGACAGCAATTGATGAGTGCGGCAATGCTAAAATGGGAACGCAAACCATTCTTTTAGTAGATACTTTAGCCCCATCTTTTACCGTACCGAACGATGTCTTTTTAGAATGCAATGAAGATATTACCGATCTGACAATAACAGGAGAAGCTACTGATTTGATGGACGATTGCGACATCGCGCCCACGATTAGCTACCAAGATACGACCATCAACAATCAATTGCAACGCATCTGGATAGCACAAGACATATGTGGCAATAGCAGCGAACAAATTCAGCTTATCAATATCAATGATACCATTCCTCCCAGTTTCACTGTTCCTGCCAACTTAACGACTGATTGTGGTGACATCGCTGATTTGAGCATGACGGGAGAACCCACCGATGTAGCTGACAATTGCGACGACGCGCCCGAAGTGACGTATGAAGATATTTTCACGACAGGGAGTTGTGAAAGCGGTGGCGCGGTACAACGGGTTTGGCGAGTCAGCGATGCCGCTGGCAATGTGAATGAGCAAGTTCAATTGATTAGCATCATCGACGACGAAGCACCCATTTTTGACACGCCAGCACAAGACGAAACCGTGAGTTGTAGCGATACGGCTGCGGTCGCAACGCGCTTTCAGGATTGGATTGCAGCGCACGGAAATGCAATAGCGAGTGACAACTGCTCCAATATCGAAAACATCACTTGGTTTGCCTTCAATAGTGGAACGACCGAGCCAGCGACCTTGCCTGTCGATGGCTGTTTCGACCCCGAACTGAATATTTATCAACAACGCGCGGTCGATTTTGTGGCACAAGATGAATGCGGGAACGCGAGTTTGACTACCGCTCTTTTCAGCATCACCGACAACGTTGCGCCGACCTTTGCGTACTGTCCGCCAGATACCATTTTGCAAAGCGGCGATGGCATTTGTACCGCCAACTTTCGACTGCCGCCACCTGTGGTCGTCGAAGGCTGTGGCACGTTTTTGAGTAGCTACGAACAAGAGATTACAGAACGCATCGAATCTGATTCGCCCAACAATAGAGACGTCCCTGTGAATACAGTACGTTTGAGTTTTCCAGTTAATCCATCTAGCAATTTTGCGCACGATAGTGTCCGTTTAGAGATCAATTTAAACAACGTTGATGCCGAGCAAGCGCCCGAATTTTTCAATGTATTGACAGAAGATGGCATCGTTCTAGGACGAACCTTGAATGTCCAAACCGTCTGTGGCGTATCCCAAACGGTTTTTACGAACATTACCGCCGATCAAATCAATGAATATGCGGGCAGCAATGGACAAGTTACCTTCTTTTTAGAACCCAATATTTTAGATGGACAGCCAGGTCGCTTTTCGGTCAATGATATTTGTGGAGGTTCGGAAGTGAATGCTAGATTGAGTTTTGTGACCCTTTCACCGAGTGATATGGTGTATGAGTACAGCGTCAATAATGGGGCGCGACAAACGTTCTTATTGGAAACGCCTGTTTTTCAAGCGTTCTCGGCTGGCATCAATACCGTGACTTATTTTGCCACCGATTGTTCTGGTAACACAGGGACTTGTTCGTTTCAAGTAGAAGTAGAAGATTTAGAACCGCCAAGTATTGTTTGTCCTTCGGATACGATGTTGATAATTGGAAGCGATTCGTGTACCGCTAGTTTGCGACTGCCGTTGCCAGAAGTGGTGACCGATAATTGTACAACAGGCAGCCTCAATCGCGTCACTTTGCCTACCGATTCAGCAGATGCCTTTATTGGCTTTACTTTTGACTTTGACCTCAATGACTATCTAGCCGACAACCGAACTTTTCAGTTTACAGGCTTGACACCCAATGCCTTAAACGATGTCCAATTGGTCATCTCATTCAAAGGAGATGTAGATAATGGGAATGCGTTTTTCAATATTTTTGGGGAAAACAATGCGCCAATTGGCTTTACCGCATTAGGACAACCCAATGTCACGCCTGGCGATTGCGCCAATTTCAGCACGGCTACTTTTACGATCCCGACGGATACGTATAATAGCTGGGCAGCCGATGGTATGATCGAAATTCGTGCCGTCTCCAATGGCGCGATTCCCATACCTCCAGGTGGTCCTGGCGACGGCGTTAATCCCTGTGATGTAGATGCGATCAATGCAGATGGTGATTCGGATGGCGTTAGCCAGTTATTTGCGACTTTAGTCTACG
>CAYLPW010000216.1:0-8560 GCA_964385665.1 uncultured Saprospiraceae bacterium | reverse complement strand
CCTGGCGCACCTTCTGGACCTGGTGCTAATGCCACTTGCATAAAGTTGCCTTCGCCTTGCGTTCCTTCCTTATATTGGATATCAAATAACACTTCTTCATTATTTTCATTATCAGGACTGAATACTTCTAAGTAATCTCCCTCTAGAGCTATAATGTCAGGATTCGCTTCCGATAACTGCATGATCTTTTTCGCTTCTGCTGCTGCTCCTGCAAAGTCACCATTGTATAACTTAGTACGCACTTTGAAGGCAATCGCAGACTGTTTCGTTGGGCGTCCTATATCATCATTCAAAGGTTTAAGTTCTAGATTCGCTTCCGCAAAATCAAAATCTTCGTAGATGGCTGCTAGTACTTCTGCTTTTGGCGAACGTGCTACTTCCAAGGCTGCTTCTCGATCCAAAACATTCAATACTAAAGGTACATCACCGTAAAGATTCGTCAATTCTTGATAGAACAAAGCACGCAAGAAACGTACTTCTGCAATAATCGCATTTTGACGATCTGCGCTAATGCCCACTTTCCCGATATTTTCCAAAACAGAATTGGCACGGAAGATACCTTCATAACCGAAATCCCATTTGGTATCGATGATGCCGCCAGTCGTAGAGTTGTGTTCTCCCTTGGCGATAGTCGTGTATTGTTGTTCCCAAGGACAGCAGCCGACACCATTATCGGTCATGATGTCAAAGTTTTGGTGCATCCAGTAAAATGCGCCTCCCCAAATACTTCCTTGAAAAACATCATAAATACCATTGACAGCACGAATGACATCTTCCTCTGTCTCAAAGAAGCCATCAACTGAACCTTGCGCGATGGGTTGACGATCTAAAAAGTCGTCGTTACAGCTTACCGTTCCGAGTAGTAAGCAACTGATGAGAAAAACAAATTTATAGCTATGTTTCATAATTATTTTGTTTGAAAATTGGGCAAAACTGCTTTGTTCTACAATATTACATGGAATCCGAAGGATGAAAAACCGTTTTGCTATTTAATGACTAAGATTTGAAGATAAACTGAACAAATCATTACAATTTGTCCAGTTTCTAACAGTTTTAGAATCTTAAGCTAACTCCGCCTGTAAACATCATGAGCTGTGGATAGCCATCGACGCCGTTCGTACTCCGCTCTGCTCGCTCTGGATCGAATCCAATATAGTCAGTGACGGTTAGCAAATTTGTACCATTCACAAATACACGCAAGCTCTCTATGAAGTTATTCTCAAAAGCACTAGAAGGCAAGCTATACCCAAGCTGTAGATTTTTCAAGCGGAAGTAACTTCTATCGGTCACAAATCGAGAGTGGTTCACATTGTAATTGATACCTGATTGTCCGATACGAATTTTAGGTAAAGTCGCATCTGGATTATCTGGTGTCCAACGATCTCTCCAAATTGTCGCCACACCACCACTGTTATTGAAAGGCGCGTAGAAACGAGAGGTTTCAAATGTCTGCGCGTCGCCTACTCCTTGGAAGATAGCCGCAATATCAAATCCTTTGAAATCAAAGTTTAAATTAAGACCATAAATCCAACGCGGATTGTCTTGACCTAATACGGTTCGATCATCTTGTGTAATGACACCATCTCCGTTCAAATCACGGTATTGCAAGTCACCTGGTGTTGCACCTGCAAATGCAGACTGATCTGGTGCTGCATCAATTTCCTCTTGTGTCTGAAAAATGCCAATCACCTCTAAACCATATAAGGCATTAATGGGCTGTCCGCGTTGCAGAATAAAGGCACCATCAATAATACGATCGGCATCACCCGTTAAGCTAGGATCAATGGAGAGTACTTCACTATCAACGTTTGTCAAATTACCGCTGATGGAAAATCCTAGTTCCCCAATTTTGTCGCTGTATCGAATGGTGGTTTCCCATCCTCTGTTTTCTACTTCCGCCAAGTTCAAGGTGGTTGGTGTTCGCACACCAGTTACACTCGGATTAGGTTGGTTGAATAAAATATCTTGCGCATTACGAATAAAGTAATCTGCTTCAATACTTACTTTTCCTAGTATGGCTGCATTGACACCAACGTTAATTTGCGTTGTTGTTTCCCAACGTAAGAATGGATTGCCCAGTGTGGTTTGAGCCGCAGCACCAACAATAGAACCACCAAAGCTATAAGCAGGATCAAAAGAGATATTTGCTGTATATGGATAGTTATTAGCATTCTGATCGTCACCAGCAAACTGATTCCCTAATTGTCCCCAAGAAGCTCTAACCTTCAAGAAATCAATGATTTGATTGTCAGCTAAGAAGTCTTCACGAGACAGAATCCAACCTGCGGAGAAAGAAGGAAAGGCGGCCCAGCGGTTTTCAGGACCAAATCGGGAAGAGCCATCGTAGCGAACATTGAACTCGAATAAGTATTTTTCATCATAGACATAATTCGCACGTCCAAAATAAGAGCGCAATGCCCACTCATCAGCAGTACCAAAGTTAGCTGACGTTTCTGGGTTTCCCGTATTCAAGGCAGGTAGAGAATTGGAAGGAATTTCCAATCGAGATGCGCCGTATTGTTTAAACTCTGAGGACTCCTGATTAAATCCACCGATGAACTTAAAATCATTTTTGCCGATGGTTTTCTCATAAGTCGCTTGTATCCAAGACGTGATATTCAGTCGCTGAGAAAAGACGTTTTCTAATCGACGATTTTCTTGCCAAATCAGTCCTACATCGCCAGTGCGCCAGTCGAACGTCTCGAAGCGACGATTGAAAAACTGATCATCGTCGGCTTGATAGTTCGCACCGATTGTTCCGCGTAGTTTTAGTCCATCAATCACTTCATATTCTCCGTAGAAGCTACCCAAGAAGCGGTTATCCAACAATACTCGATTCAATGCTTGAACTTCTGCCAAAATATTCGGTGTCGACAATTCAGTCGCATCCAATTCTCGATCTCGATCTGCTAAGCGACCTTGATCGTCAAACGCTGGAAAATTAGGACCCAAACGCGTGGCACGTGCTAGTACACCACCGTCCTGACCAATATTGTCTAAGTCGGATTCTTGCTGACTAATGTAGAAACTACCACCTATTTTGAAGCGACTCGTCACATCTGTATCCAAGTTTAGCCTGGCATTATATCGCTTCGTTCCTTCCGTGAACTTGACGATAGCCCCTTGGTCTAAATAACCCAATGAGACATTAAAATTCGTCTTTTCGCTACCACCTCTGATGGACAAATTGTGCTGCTGAATAGATCCCATCTGGAAGACCTCATCAAACCAATTGGTATTCGGTCCATTCTGATACTGGTCGATGACATCTCTATATAAAGGTAGATTTCCCGAGTTCTCATCCGCCTCATTGCGCAATGCCATAAATTCGGCAGAGTTCCAAATGTAGTCAGGGATATTGGCAGACTGAGAAGTACCAGCAAAACCGTTGTAGCTGAAAGTTGGTTTGTTATTCCGCGAACCCCGCTTAGTGGTTACCAAAACCACTCCATTCGCTGCACGAGAACCGTAAATGGCTGCTGAAGAAGCATCTTTCAATACGGTGATCGTCTCAATATCATTGGGATCAATATTACCGAACGGTGCTTCGATGCCATCAATCAAGACTAGCGGATCAGAACTATTCAATGTTCCGATGCCTCGAATGCGGATGGTCGCGCCATCTTCGCCAGGTTCACCTGAGTTTTGATTGACCCAAACACCACCCACTTGCCCTTGCAAGGCTTGTGTAGCGTTTGTAATGGGGCGTGCATCCAATATTTCTGAATTGATGACACCCACTGCGCCAGTGAGGTTTTCTCGTTTTTGAGAACCATAGCCAGTGACGACGACTTCGCTCAGCAGTGCAGCGTCGGTGTCCAGTTCGATATCAATTGTTGATTGATTGCCCACTTCAATTTCTTGTGTCGCATATCCAGTATAACTGAAAATGAGAATTTGCCCAGGTTCAGCTTCGATGACATAGTTGCCGTCGAAGTCGGTGACTGTTCCCGAAGCTGTCCCCTTTACGAGGATACTAGCACCGATCAGTGCTTCCCCGTCTTTGTCGGTGAGTGTGCCTTGTATCTGTTGCGCAGATAAGGTCAACACGCTGAGCAGGCATACGCTCAGCGAGAGTAAGAGAGATTTCATGTCGTAAAGTTTAGTTTTCGTTTTGCTTTGATTGCAAATCGAGACTAAGGTACTTAATTTGTGAAATTCTGAAAGTATTATTGAAAGTAAATCCTGATAAATCAGAAATTTTTGATGGAATAGCTGTTAAAGACCTCTTAAACATTTGGTTGAGAGAACTTGAAGCAGGTGTTTTTGTCTCTTTTATAAAGAAACCCGATTGTTTATTTAAACCTGATTGATATGAGAAGTTCATTGTTTTTATCACTAGCGATTTGCTTTTTCAGTATATCGCTTCACGCCCAACAACCGCCGTCTTTAGCTTATGAATTTGATGAGAAGGCGATTGAGCCTTATGCCGATCAGGTACGGATACATGTTACTTATGTATCATTCAGTGCAATGATGAATAGGTATCGCTTGCATACTAGTCTTCAAGAAGAGCCGCTGAGATTGTTGAGTAGTGAGTATGCACTCTTAGTGACGAATGAAGAAGATATAGCTTTTTTCCAGAATAGGCGTATTAACAATATGCCAGTACAATTGAGTTTCGAGCGTGGAAAAGATTACTATTTTAGGTTAGAAGATACATTCTCGACTGGAACTAGCGGACGTGTGGTCACAGTAGATGAATTAACAGAACGTGAGTTTCAGATGAACTTGTTTTCTAGAAATATTAGCCCAAAACCGATCATCTACGATTTTACCGAACAGGCTGCTTCGCTTGAACAGTAAGCGTTTTAGAAACGGATTGATACACAAAAGCCCGCTAGTTATTGTAACTAACGGGCTTTCTATTTTCTATGAAAGATGTGCGTATGTAGAAGTTAATGGCTGAGTAAAAGCAGTGGTGCTGCCATAGTCTATCATCTACCATCAAAGAATCTACGCCATCGCCACTTTATCCTTATGATGCTCCAAGATCGGATAGTCAGTATAACCTTCCTTTCCAGGTGTGTAAAACGTAGACTGATCTGGTTCTGCCAATTCCTCGTCATGCTTCATACGCAAGACCAAATCAGGGTTGGCAATATAGGGTCGTCCGAAAGCAATTACATCGCCTAAATCTTTCTCCAAGTCCTTCTCAGCACTTTCCTTATCGTAGCCACCACAAAGGATAATCGTTCCCTCAAAATGGTCGCGAATGGATTTTTTGATGCTTTCGGGAACAGCAGGTGCACCCATTGATCCGTGATCTAGGACGTGAATATAAATCAGCCCAATCTCGTTCAGTTTTTCGGCTAAATAGTTGAACGTTTCGTCTACACCTTCTTCAAATCCCACTTCATTCATGACGCCATACGGTGATAAGCGAATACCAGTCCGCTCTTTTCCGATGGCAACACTCACTGCACGTGCCACTTCCAGTACAAATCGGCTTCTGTTTTCGATAGAACCGCCGTAGCTGTCGGTACGCTTATTGGAAGTCGGTGAGATAAATTGCTCTAATAAATAACCATTTGCCGCGTGTAATTCTACGCCGTCGAATCCAGCTTCGATAGCTAACTTAGCAGAATGGACAATCTCTTCTATGGTCGCTGCAATGTCATCCAAACTCATTTCTTTAGGCACTGGCATTTCTAGTTCGCCTTCTCCATCGACGTACATTTTTGTATCTTCTAGTCGAACCGCAGATGGTGCCATAATCGTTGAGCCAACTGGCATATTTTTTGGGTGCGACATCCGTCCTGTGTGCATCAACTGGACAAATATTGTTCCACCAGCTTCATGTACGGCATCGGTTACTTTTTTCCATGCGTCGGCTTGTTCTTGATTGTACAATCCAGGTATACGCGCGTAGCCGACTCCATTGGGGGACGGTGCTGTTCCTTCTGTAATGAGCAGTCCTGCGTTAGCACGTTGCGCATAGTACTTAATCATGATATCGGTGGGGATGTGATCGGCGGTGGCGCGACAACGCGTCATGGGTGCCATTGCCACGCGATTGTCTAAGTTTAGGTCTTTCTTTTTATAACTGCTAAATAATGTCATGTTCTTTCTTCTGTTTATTCCCAATATAGGTATGGATAGAAGGTGTGAGATGCCGTGAAGTTCAACGATTAGGGGAATGTTGGACAAATTAGTTGTATAGACATGGAATGTGAGAGGTTGAGAGGTTGAGAGGTTGAGAGGGTGAGAGGTGAGAGGTGAGAGGTGGAGAAGTGAGAGGTGAGAGGTGGAGAGATTGAGATTACCGAAGCTTACAAAGTCTTGCCTCGCTGTTCGTAGACTTCGCCAGCTTAATGCGCTGCCAACATGACTTCCAAAATACTACCAGCTGCTTCCGTAATGACTGTACCAGGTCCGAAAACACCAGCCACGCCTTGCTCAAATAAAAAATTGTAATCTTTTGGTGGGATGACTCCTCCAACGATGACCAAAATATCGTCACGTCCCAATTCAGCCAAAGCAGCGATAGTCTGTGGTACTAAGGTTTTATGTCCAGCTGCTAAAGAGGAGATGCCCAGAATATGGACATCGTTTTCAACTGCTTGTTTGGCGGCTTCTTTCGGTGTTTGGAAGAGTGGTCCGATATCGACATCAAAACCCAAATCGGCGAAACTCGTTGCGATCACTTTCGCGCCTCTATCGTGTCCATCTTGCCCCAATTTAGCGATCATGATTCGCGGACGACGACCAGCGACTTCGGCAAAGCGATTGGCTAGATCAAGCGTCTGGTTGAAGGCTTTATTTTTCCTCATTTCCTGAGAGTAGACTCCCGAAACAGTTTGCGTGCGCGGCGTGTAGCGACCAAAAGCGCGTTCCATGGCATCGCTGATTTCGCCTAGTGTGGCGCGTGCCCGTGCAGCGGTTATGGCATGAGCTAATAGATTGCCTTCGCCTGTTTCTGCACATTGATAGAGTGCTTCTAAAGCGGTTTGCACTTCTGTTTCATCGCGCTCTTTTTTGATGCGCTCCAAACGCTCTAGTTGTGATTTTCGGACAGCCGTGTTGTCGACTTCGAGTACCTCAATATCAGCTTCTTCATCGACGGCAAACACATTGACGCCCACTATCTGATCTTGTCCACTGTCGATACGTGCTTGCTTTCGGGCGGCAGCTTCTTCGATTTTGAGTTTTGGCAGTCCATTTTCGATGGCTTTTGCCATGCCGCCCAGCTCTTCGACTTCTTGAATGAGTTGCCAAGCGCGTTGCGTGAGTTGTTCCGTCAAATATTCAACATAGTAGCTACCAGCCCACGGATCGACTGCTTTGGTCATGTCTGTTTCTTGCTGCAAATATTTCTGCGTGTCTCGTGCAATTTTAGCGGAAAAATCAGTAGGCAGAGCAAGCGCTTCATCTAAAGAATTGGTGTGTAAAGATTGTGTGCCCCCGAAAACGGCAGCGGTTGCTTCGATAGCCGTTCTTGCCACATTATTGAACGGATCTTGCGCTGTCAGACTCCAACCTGATGTTTGACAATGGGTGCGCAACGCCATAGATTTGGGATTTTTTGGCTCAAATTGTTGCACGATTTTTGACCACAACAAACGCCCAGCTCGCATCTTCGCAATCTCCATAAAATGGTTCATCCCGATCCCCCAAAAGAAAGACAAACGCGGCGCGAACGCATCAATATCTAGTCCAGCCGCTCGTCCAGCCCGTAAATATTCGAGTCCATCTGCCAAGGTGTACGCCAATTCGACATCCGCAGGCGCACCAGCTTCGTGCATGTGGTAGCCGCTGATACTGATAGAATTGAAGCGTGGCATATGTTGAGAGGTATACTCGAATATGTCCGCGATGATGCGCATGGAAGGTTGCGGTGGATAGATGTAGGTGTTGCGCACCATGAACTCTTTGAGGATGTCATTTTGAATCGTTCCGCTCAACTTGGCTTGTTCAACGCCTTGCTCTTCTGCTGCCACAATATAGAATGCCATCACTGGAATGACTGCACCGTTCATGGTCATGGAAACGGACATTTTATCTAGTGGAATTTGGTCGAATAGAATTTTCATATCTTCCACGCTGTCTATCGCGACACCTGCCATGCCCACATCGCCACTCACGCGCTCATGGTCAGAATCGTAACCTCTATGAGTTGCTAAATCGAAGGCGACCGATAGTCCTTTTTGCCCTTGTGCCAGATTACGACGGTAGAATGCGTTACTTTTTTCAGCGGTCGAAAAACCAGCATACTGTCGAATCGTCCACGGTCTGCCGACGTACATACTGCTATACGGACCGCGCAAATAAGGGGGAATGCCAGCTACAAAGTTGAGGTGCGCAAAGCGTTCGCGCAAGTTGGCTTCAAACTGACTGGGTATGTCGATTTGCTCTAGACTTGTCCATATTTCTGGCTCGGTTTCGTTGATTGGTTGGGTTTGTCGTTGGAAGGGGAATTGGGTGAAGTCTGGTTGTTTCATTGTTGCTTTTTTAGTTTGGTTGTTGGCTATTGGCTATTGGCTGTTGGCTATTGGCTATTGGCTGTTGGCTATTGGCTATTGGCTATTCAGCACCTTATAGCATAGAAACTGCGATTTTA